>NZ_JBIVMX010000036.1:0-41370 GCF_044753305.1 Pseudomonas sp. NPDC088429
GCTGGTGATCTCCGGCAGGATCCGCGCCTTGGCGCAGAGGCTGTCGATCAGGGCAACTTTGTCCGCCATGGCAACGGTCGGGGAGGGGGGTGTCATAGCGGCTGTTCCTTGGCTCATGGGCACCAGTAAATCTCTAACGTAGGTTGCAGAAACGCGCGCACCGGCATGGCGGCGACGTCATCGGATGCCAGCGCGGCATTCAGGGTGGTCAGTTTCGACTGACCGGAAATCGACAGAATTTTGTGTTTCGCCGAAGCCAGCAGCGCACGGCTCATGGTCAGGCGCTGACGCGGCACGCTCGGCGCCAGCATCGGCCAGCAACGGCGGGTGCCATCGGCTTGCAGCGCTTCGGCCAGGTTCGGACTGTTCGGGAACAGCGACGCGGTGTGACCGTCATCGCCCATGCCCAACACCAGCACGTCAATCGGCGGCAGCTCAGCGAGCAAGCGATCAGCCTGTTCAGCAGCCTGCTCGACATTCGCCGCAGCGCTATAAAGGCTGAGGAACTGCGCTTTCGCCGCCGGGCCTTTGAGCAGGTATTGCTTGAGCAGACCGGCATTGCTGTCGGCATGTTCAACCGGTACCCAGCGCTCGTCGGCGAGGGTCACGATGACCTTCGACCAGTCCAGTTCCTGTTTGGCCAGGTGCTGGAAAAACGCCACCGGGCTGCGACCGCCCGACACCACCAGCACCGCGTTGCCGCGTGCCGCAATGGCCTCGCTCAATTGCTTGGCGACATTCAGCGCCAGACCTTCAGCCAACAGCACCGGGCTCTTGAATTCGTGAGCGTTTACGCCCGCAGGCAGTTGCACATTAGATATCGCCATACCACGACCTCCCGTCCCGCGTGATCAATGCAATGGAGCTCATCGGCCCCCACGACCCGGCCGCGTACGGCTTGGGCGCGTCACCGGATTTTTTCCAACCGGCGATCAACTGGTCACACCATTTCCACGCGGCTTCGATTTCATCTTTACGGACAAACAGGTTCTGATTGCCGTTCATCACTTCCAGCAACAACCGCTCGTAGGCATCGGGGATCCGCGCGCTACGCCAGGTGTCAGAGAAATTCAATTGCAGCGGCCCGCTGCGCAGTTGCATGCCTTTGTCCAGGCCCTGCTCTTTGGTCATCACGCGCAAGGAAATGCCTTCGTCCGGTTGCAGGCGGATGATCAGTTTGTTGCTGATCTGCAAGCGCTGCTCGGGGGCGAAAATGTAGTGCGACGGTTCCTTGAAGTGGATAACGATCTGCGACAACTTCTGCGGCATACGCTTGCCGGTGCGCAGGTAGAACGGCACGCCGGCCCAGCGCCAGTTGCGGATGTCGGCACGCAAAGCGACGAAGGTTTCGGTGTCGCTCTGGGTGTTGGAATTTGGTTCTTCGAGGTAACCCGGTACGGATTTGCCTTCGCTGTGGCCGGCGATGTACTGGCCGCGCACCACTTGCGTAGTCAGGCCTTCCGGACTGATCGGCGCCAGCGCCTTGAGCACTTTTACTTTTTCGTCACGGATGCTGTCGGCAGACAGGTCAGCCGGCGGATCCATGGCGATCAGGCAGAGCAGCTGCAACAGGTGATTCTGGATCATGTCGCGCAGCTGGCCGGCCTTGTCGAAGTAGCCCCAACGGCCTTCGATGCCAACCTTCTCGGCCACGGTGATTTCCACGTGGGAGATGTAATTCTGGTTCCACTGGGTTTCGAACAGGCTGTTGGCGAAACGCAGGGCGATCAGGTTCTGAACGGTTTCTTTGCCCAGATAATGGTCGATACGGTAAGTGCGGTTCTCCGGGAAGAACTGCGCCACGGCATCGTTAACCTTGCGCGACGATTCGAGATCGGAGCCGATCGGTTTTTCCAGCACCACGCGGGTGTTTTCCGCCAGACCGACATTCGCCAGGTTCTCGCAGATCGCGCCGTACACCGCTGCCGGTGTGGCGAAGTAAGCAATCATGCGTTGCGTGCTGCCGGCCTGTTCGGCCAGCGCGACATAGTCTTCAGCCTTGAGGAAGTCGACGTGCAGGTAGCTCAGGCGCGCAAGAAAGCGCTCGGCCACGGCTTCGTCCAGCTCTTTGCCGACATAGCGGCGCAGTTCGGCGGCGATGAACGCCAGGTGCTGCTGCTCGGTGCCGTCTTCACGGGCCAACGCGATGATGCGCGTGTCCTCGTGCAACAGATCGGCGCCATCCAGGTGATACAGGGCAGGAAACAGCTTGCGCAGGGCCAGATCGCCGAGAGCGCCGAACAAGGCAAAGGTGCACGGTTCAACCGTAATCGAAGGCATGATGTTTGTTCTTTTATCAAGTTAAGCTACAAATACCTTTTTCAAGGCATCACTCAAGGGAAAATGTAGTAATAACCACAACATTTTCGCAAAATACAGATTCCGAGTGGTGGTCGGTCGGAGCCATCAGTAGGATAGGCCACCGTGACGGGCCACATCAAAGGCCCAATTTGCATAGATCAGCGCACCTTTGCGCTGGTGAATTAGGAATTCCATATGGACCGCGTGCGAAATTTACTGGAACAGATCCAGAGTCGCCTTGAAGACCTGAACAAGGCCGAACGCAAAGTCGCCGAGGTGATCCTGCTCAACCCACAGCAGGCCACCCGCTTCAGCATCGCCGCCCTCGCCCAGGCCGCGTCGGTGAGCGAACCGACGGTCAACCGTTTCTGCCGTTCGTTCGGCGTCAGCGGCTACCCGGAACTCAAGCTGCAATTGGCGCAGAGCCTGGCCAGTGGCGCGGCGTACGTCAGCCGCGCGGTCGAGGCCGATGACAATCCCGAGGCCTACACGCAAAAGATTTTCGGCAGCGCGATCGCCTCGCTGGACAGCGCTTGTCAGGCGCTGGATCCGAACCTGATCAGCCGCGCCGTTGACCTGTTGATTCAGGCGCGGCAGATCCACTTCTTTGGTCTCGGCGCCTCGGCACCGGTGGCGCTGGATGCGCAGCACAAGTTTTTCCGCTTCAACCTGGCCGTTACCGCGCATGCTGATGTACTGATGCAGCGGATGATTGCTTCGGTGGCGCATACCGGTGAGCTGTTCGTGATCATTTCCTACACCGGGCGCACCCGTGAACTGGTGGAAGTGGCGCGCATTGCTCGCGAGAACGGGGCTTCGGTGCTGGGTTTGACGGCGGAGAATTCGCCGCTGGCCAAGGCGAGTACCTTGAGCCTGAACATTCCGCTGCCGGAAGACACCGACATCTATATGCCGATGACTTCGCGGATCATTCAATTGACCGTGCTGGATGTGTTGGCGACCGGGATGACCTTGCGGCGCGGGGTGGATTTCCAGCCTCATCTGCGCAAGATCAAAGAGAGCTTGAATGCCAGCCGGTATCCGGTTGGGGATGAATTTAATTAGGACGCTTCGCGTAAAAGATCGCAGCCTTCGGCAGCTCCTACAGAGGTTGATCGTTCCCACGCTCTGCGTGGGAATGCAGCCCGTGACGCTCCGCGTCACTGGACGCGGAGCGTCCCTTGAGGCATTCCCACGCAGAGCGTGGGAACGATCATCAAGCCGCCGCCCACGCCTGCAAACTCAAATGCGCCTTCTCCCCCGGCGCCAGGTGCAGGCTGTCCGTCCCGCCCGCCGCCGCTTCAACACAGACAAACTCCGAAATCTCATCCCACGTCACGCCCAATAATGGCCGCGCCCCGGGATGCCAGACCACCGTGTCGGCACTGTCGCCGGTATCAATGCACAACTCGCGCTGCCAGGCATGATCTTTCAGCTGCAATTCGCCGTCATGCTGGAACACCCGCTGACACCCGCCATCCACGCGCAACTCGCCTTCCTGCTGACAGGTCTGGCGGCTCAACTGATCGTAACCCTGCGCCCCTTCGAGTCCAGACAGCGCTATCTCACCAACATCGCCAATACGCCAGTAAGCGTGCAAAGCCTGGCTCAACTGGCACGGCATATCATCCTGATGCTCGGTGCTCAGACGCAGATCCATGCGTTCGCCAAGGTGCGCGTGCAGGTCAACCTGCCAGTCGCACAGTTGCAATTGCCAGTGCAGACGCACGCCGTCATCGCAGGTGCTGCTGTCGATCAACTTCCAGTCGAGCAGGCGCGCCCAACCATGCGACGGCCAGGCGTTCTCGCTCGGATGACGGCCATACCACGGCCAGCAGACCGGCACACCGCCACGGATCGCCCCGACATGCGGCCACTTTGCCGCACACCACAACCACGGTTTTTGCCCGCGCGGCTGAAAGTGCAGCAACTGCGCGCCCTGACGACTGAACACCGCCTGACACAGCGGGTGATCGATCACCAACACGTCGCGCATCTGATAGCGCTCCCAAGCGAATATCGGCTGTTCGCGCAGGGATTTGAAGAAGCGTTGTAGCGGATGCTCATGCATGGGCCACGGTCCTGAAAATCATGGGGGTATTCAAATTCCACATTGCTGTTGTGGCGAGGGAGCTTGCTACCGCTGGGCTGCGAAGCGGCCCCTGAATCATTCACTGCGGTGTGTCAGTCAAATCTCATCAGCAGCGTTTACGACTGCTACGCAGCCGAGCGGGAGCAAGCTCCCTCGCCACAGAGGCATTACCTATGATTGCATCGACCTGTGTCACAAAAAAAAGCGGACAGCCTTGGCTGTCCGCAAATATGCGCACATAGAGAGGAGCTTATCGCAGACGCGTTAGAACGTAGACTGAATTTTCAGGCCAGCGACCAATGCGTTGTCCACATCATCCACACCGCCCGGGTGAGTGATGTACTGCAGGTTAGGACGTACGGTCAGCCAGTTTGTTACGTGGAAGCCGTAGTTGATTTCGTAGTTGTATTCGGTTTCACGAATCGGCGAGAACACCGGATTGTCGTAATCCGACACACCGTTGGAAACGTTCAGCAGCTCGGCGTTTTTCTTCACGTCATCGTTGACGTGGATACGTGCCGCGCCGATACCGACGTCATCCTTCGGACGTGCGTCGAACGGGCCTTTGTAGACAAACATCACCGACTGGTAGTTGTCGATGAAGTTGGTGTCTTTGTCGTGGAACGTGGCGTTGGCCGCGATGTTCAGACCGCGAGAAGCATCACCGTTGTGGCTGGTGAGTTGCTGTTGCGCCACAAACCAGTAGCCGCTTTTGCTGCTGTGAGATTTGTACGCGTCGCCCGTGGTAGCCGCGTCGAAACCGTTGACGTCTTCACGAACGTCGTCGGCATCGGCCGTGCTCTTGTAGTAACCGACGCGGTATTCGCCCGGCAAGCTGTTGACCTTCGGCGACCAGACCAATTCAACCGGCAACACAGTCCCTTTGGTACCACTGCCGCTGAGTTTGAAGCCGTTGCCGTGTTCCAGCTGCGACGGGTTCTGGTTGTAAGCACCGATTTGCGCGTAGAGCTCGTCGTTGATGTTGTACTTCACGCGGATCGCGGCCTGGCTGACGGGCCAGTTGTACCAGATGTTGGTGGCCCAGTTACCCACTTGGGAACCGCAGAACGCCAGGTTCTGGAAGTCGCACGGGAAGGTGTTGAAGTCTTCGCCTTCACCGAAGTAACCGGCCTTGACGTCGAGTTTGTTGTCGAAGAACTGGTGCTGAATCCACAACTGGGTCAGACGCACCATGTGGCCACGACCGTAGACTTCCTGCGAGGAGCTCAGGGTGCCGGCACGCGGATCGCCAACACGGTCGTTGGAGATGTTGTAACCGTTACGGTTGGTCAGCTGGATCTTGGCCTGAGTGTTATCCCAGCCCCACAGCTTTTGCAGATCGAGTGCCACGCCCAGACCGAACTGGTCAGCGTAACGCGCAGTCTTGTCGTCGTTGTAGCCACCGTTCAGGTTGCCACCGACTTCCCCAACGTAGTCAGCCTTGATGTCGATACCCTGCTCGATCAGCTTGGTACGCTCGCCACCCCAGTCGCCCGTCATCCATTTCGAATCGGAGCTGAAGGCATCCGCCGCCATGGCGTTACCGGCCAGCACCAATGCCGCCGCAGCTGATACTTGGCAGATCAACCGGGCATTGACGTGTTTCTTTTTCATCCCTACATCCTCGTCTTTATTGTTATTAACTGTTTTTATCTAACGCGGTTTACTTAAATTGCGATGGATTACAGGCAATCCGCCGCGTGCTCCTTTGTAGGAGTGAGCCTGCTCGCGATAGCGGTGTGTCAGGTAACAACTACATCAACTGACAGGACACAATCGCGAGCAGGCTCACTCCTACATTGATCTTCAGCGGCCTTTGAATTGGGCCACGTTCGCAGACCGCGCATCGGTCTGTGGTTGGCCGGCAGTGCCGAGGCGCTCGCCGGTGTTGGCATCGAACAACAACACTTTCGACGGATCGAATTGCAGCGTCAGGCTTTCGCCGACTTGCGGTGCCACGTCCGGCGCCAGACGGCAGCAGACTTTGGTTTCATTCAAATTGACGAACACCAGCGTGTCCGGACCGGTCGGCTCGGTGACCTGCACTTCGGCACGAATGCTTGGCAGGCCATTGCCCTCGCCGTTCGACAGAACGATCTGTTCCGGGCGCAGGCCGAGGATCACTTCGCGATCTTCAAGACCGGCATCCTGCATGCTCATCGGCAATTCGCAACGGGCCTGACCGCTGTCGAGCAGCGCCAGCAGACGACCGTCCTTGCGTTGCAGACGCAGCGGAATGAAGTTCATTGGCGGCGAACCGATGAAGCTCGCGACGAACAGGTTGGCCGGGTCGTTGTAGATCTCTTTCGGCGTACCGAACTGCTGAATGATGCCGTCCTTCATCACCGCCACTTTGTCGCCCAGGGTCATTGCCTCGATCTGGTCGTGGGTCACGTAGACCGTGGTGGTTTTCAGACGCTGGTGCATCAGTTTCATTTCGGTGCGCATCTCGACGCGCAGCTTGGCGTCGAGGTTGGACAACGGTTCGTCGAACAGATAAATCTTCGGACGACGCGCCAGTGCGCGGCCCATCGCCACACGCTGTTGCTGACCACCGGAGAGCTGACCCGGTTTGCGGTTCAGCAAATGTTCGATCTGCAGCAGCTTGGCGACGCGAGCGACTTCTTCGTCGATCGCCGCCTGAGGCATCTTGCGAATTTTCAGGCCGAATTCGATGTTCTCGCGCACGCTCATGGTCGGGTACAGCGCGTAGGACTGGAACACCATGGCGATGTCACGATCCTTCGGGCTCATGCCGCTGACGTCTTGATCACCGATCATGATCGCGCCGCCGGTGATGGTTTCGAGACCGGCGATGCAGTTCATCAACGTCGATTTGCCGCAGCCCGACGGGCCGACGAGGATCAGGAATTCGCCTTCCTTGATCGACAGTTCGATGTTCTTCAGGGTGTCCGGCAGGCCGGCACCGTAGGTCTTGTTTACGTTGCGAAGTTCGAGCGTTGCCATGATTACCCCTTGACTGCGCCGGCCGTCAGCCCGCGCACGAAATACTTGCCTGCGACCACATAGACCAGCAGGGTCGGCAGGCCGGCGATCATCGCCGCTGCCATATCAACGTTGTATTCCTTGGCGCCGGTGCTGGTGTTGACCAGGTTGTTCAGCGCCACCGTGATCGGTTGCGAATCACCGCTGGAGAACACCACACCGAACAGGAAGTCGTTCCAGATCTGGGTGAATTGCCAGATCAGGCAGACCATGATGATCGGCGTCGACATCGGCAGAATGATGCGGCGGAAAATCGTGAAGAAACCCGCGCCATCCAGACGTGCGGCTTTCACCAGCGCATCCGGAATGCTCACGTAGTAGTTACGGAAGAACAGCGTAGTAAACGCCAGACCGTAAACCACGTGGATAAACACCAGGCCGGTGGTGGTGCTCGCCAGGCCCATTTTGCCGAGGGTGAACGAGGCCGGCAGCAGCACGGTCTGGAACGGCAGGAAGCAACCGAACAACAGCAGGCCGAAGAACAACTGCGAACCACGGAAGCGCCAGAACGACAGCACGTAACCGTTCAATGCACCGATGGCGGTGGAGATGATCACGGCCGGAACGGTGATCTTGATCGAGTTCCAGAAGTAACCGTCAACCGTGGCCCAGGCCTTGACCCAGCCGATGCCGCTGACCACGGTCGGCCAGCTCAACAGGTTGCCGGTGCTGATGTCTTCCGGGGTCTTGAAGCTGGTCAGCAACATGACCACCAGCGGCACCAGATAAAGCAGTACGGCAAGGATCAGCACCGCGTAGATCGCGATGCGACTCAGGCTGATAGCAGGTTTGGCAGCGAGACTAGTCATTGCGCTTGGTCCTCAGCTCGGAATACAGGTAAGGCACGATGATCGCGAGGATCGCACCGAGCATCAGAATCGCACTGGCCGAGCCCATGCCCATCTGGCCGCGACTGAAGGTGAAGGAATACATGAACATCGCGGGCAGATCGGAGGAGTAACCCGGACCACCAGCGGTCATCGCCGCGACCAGGTCGAAGCTCTTGATCGCGATGTGCGCCAGAATCATCACGGCACTGAAGAACACCGGACGCAGGCTTGGCAGCACCACTTTCCAGTAGATCATCGGCATGCTCGCGCCATCGATCTGGGCGGCACGGATGATCGATTGATCAACGCCACGCAGGCCGGCGAGGAACATCGCCATGATGAAGCCCGAGGCTTGCCAGACAGCAGCGATCACCAGGCAATACACCACGCGATCAGGGTCGATCAGCCAGTCGAGACGGAAGCCTTCCCAGCCCCAGTCACGCAACAATTTGTCCAGGCCCATGCCCGGGTTGAGCAGCCATTTCCACGCGGTACCGGTGACGATCATCGAGAGCGCCATCGGGTACAGGTAAATGGTGCGGATAAAGCCTTCGCGACGGATGCGCTGATCGAGGAACACCGCCAGCAACACACCGATCACCAAAGTGATGCCGATGAACATGCCGCCGAACACCGCGAGGTTTTTGCTCGCGACCCACCAGCGATCGTTATCGAACAACCGCGCGTATTGCGCCAGACCGGCCCACTTGTAGTTGGGCAGGAAAGTCGAGGTGGTGAACGACAGCACGAACGTCCACAGGATGTAGCCATAGAAGCCCACCAGAACGATGAACATGCTCGGCGCCAGCACCAGTTTTGGTAGCCAGCGCTGCAATGCATCGAACGGCGAGGCCTTGCTGAACACAGCAACAGAACTCATGGGGAAATCCAGTACGAGAGAAAAGGACTACATGGGCAACTCGCCCCCTTGTAGGAGTGAGCCTGCTCGCGATTGCGGTGAGTCAGTTGATAAATCTGTTACCTGACCAACTGCTATCGCGAGCAGGCTCACTCCTACAGGGGCCAAGCATTACTTGGCGGACTTGATCGCTGCGCCGAGTTTCTTGGCGGTGTCGGCCGGGTCGGCTTTCGGGTCGTTGATGTAGTTGGTCACGACATCAAAGAACGCGCCTTGCACGGCCAGCGTGGTCGCCATGTTGTGCGCCATGCTTGGTTGCAGGCCGCCGGATTTGGCGTCAGCCAGGAAGTCCTTGGCAGCGGTCTGTGCGCAGGAATCGAAGCCCAGCGCTTCCATGTTGTTCAACATGTCGTTGCGAACCGGGATCGAGCCTTTGTTGATGCTGAAGACTTTCTGGAAGTTTTCACCCAACACGACTTTGGCAATGTCTTTCTGACCGGCCGCAGTGCCTGCGTCTTTCTGCTTGAACACAGCCAGCGAGTCGATGTTGTAGGTGAACGCTTTGTCGGTGCCCGGGAAGGCTACGCACTCGTAATCCTTGCCGGCGATTTTCTTGGCGGCAGTCCATTCGGACTTGGCCCAGTCACCCATGATCTGCATGCCGGCCTTGCCGTTGATGACTTTGGCCGCTTCCAGGTTCCAGTCCTGACCTTTGCCGTCGACGTCCATGTAGGTCGCGACTTTCTTCAGCTCGGTCAGTGCCTTGACCATTTCCGGACCGGTCAGCGCGCCGTTGTCCAGATCAACCAGGGCTTTCTTGTAACCATCGACACCCATGACCGAGAGCACCACGGCTTCGAACACGGTGCTGTCCTGCCAAGGCTGACCGCCGTGAGCCAGCGGAATGAAGCCCGCAGCCTTCAGCTTGTCGCCCGCAGCGTAGAATTCTTCGAGGGTGGTCGGGTTCTTGGTGATGCCGGCTTTCTTGAAGACTTCCGGGTTGATCCACAGCCAGTTCACACGGTGAATGTTCACCGGCACGGCCACGTAATCACCGTCGTACTTCACGGTATCGGAGACTTTCTTATCGAGCAGGCTGTCCCACTTTTCCGACTTGGCGACGTCTTTCAGCACGTCGGTGTCGAGCAGGCCGGTCGATGCCCATTCCTGGATGTCCGGGCCTTTGATCTGAGCAACGCCAGGCGGGTTGCCAGCAACGGCACGGCTTTTCAGCACGGTCATGGCAGTGGCACCGCCACCACCGGCGACAGCGCCGTCTTTCCAGGTGAAACCGTCTTTTTCGACTTGAGCCTTGAGCACATCAACAGCGGCTTTTTCGCCACCGGACGTCCACCAGTGCACGACTTCGACCGAACCTTTGGATTCGGCAGCAGAAACACTGAGAGGCAGAATTGCGAGCGGGAACAGGGAGGCGACAGAAATGACAGTAGCGAGGCGAGAAATCGCATTCATCTGAGATGTACCTTTCTTGTTGTTATGCATGCAAGTCTGGTGCTTGCGCTGCACAGGAGTTTAAACAGGACGTTTCCCTTCGCAGGTAACGAAGGGACGCGCGAATGTCACCGCATGGTTACACAGGAATCTCTTGAGACAACTGCGCCAAAGCAGTCGCCATGCTAGGTGACAAGGGTAGACGAGGGATCAGCACCGCTTGCCAGGCGTGATACAGGTCGGGTTTGCCCGCCCAGATATCGGCACTTGGGACGTTTTGCGGGTTGAGTTCGTGGTGCCAACTGCCGTCGCAACGATCGATGAAATGCGTTTCGCAGAATTCCCAGAACAGCCGATACCAGGTTTCGTATTGCTCATCGCCGGTGCGTTTGAGCAAGGCGCTGGCGGCGGCGCTGGCTTCAGCGTGCGTCCAGTGCAAGCGATGACGGACGACGGCTTTGTTGTTCCAGTCGAGGGTGTAAACGATGCCCGGCAAACCATCGACGTTCCAGCCGTTGCGGCAATTGTTTTCGAAGAGTTTCTGCGCATCGGTCGCCAGCCAGCCCGGTGTGAGCATGCCGGCCTGCACCCGCGCCGCTTCGAGGTGCAGCAACAGCCGCGCCCACTCGAAACCGTGGCCCGGCGTGGTGCCGTAAGGGCGGAAACCGTCAGCCGGATTGTCGTGGTTGTATTCGCGCAGCGGTTGCCAGTCGCGATCGAAGTGTTCGATGACCATGTAACCGTTGCCGGCCGCGTGAGCGTGGATCACCCGCTCAACGATGCGTTGCGCGCGCACCAGCCAGCGCGGGTCTTCGGTGACATCGGCCAGTGCGAGGAACGCCTCGGTGGCGTGCATGTTGCTGTTGGCGCCGCGATAGGCTTCTTCTTCGCTCCAGTCGCGATTGAAGAATTCGCGCATGGCGCCCTCTTCTTCGCTCCAGAAATACGTGTCGATGATGTCGATCGCATCATCCAGCAACGCTTGCGCGCCGGGGCGTTTTGCGGCCACAGCAGAGCTGGCGGCCAGCGCGACGAAGGCATGCAGATAGGCGTTTTTGCCGGTGTTGTCGTCGCGGTGTTCGGCGAGGGCGAACCAGCCACCGTGCAACGCATCACGCAACGGCCCGCGCAATGCGGCGATGCCGTGATCGACCAGTTCAGCGAAACCCGGCAAGCCCTGAATATGGGCCATGGCGAAGCTGTGGGTCATGCGCGCGGTGTTCATGGTTTCGGCTTGCGCGTTCGCTGGCAGGCGGCCGCGTTCGTCGAGGTTGCCGAAACCTTGCGGGAGTTTTGCAGCCTTGGCGAAATCCAGCAGACGCAGGCCTTCAGCGGCGAGCCATTGCTGGTGGGCATGGGCGTTCAGCCAACTGCTGAAGCCGGGTTGGAAGCGATCCATGGGTGGCCTTTTTTGTTGTTATGACTGCGGGGAGTCTAAACAACGGGCCGGGGTGGGCTTGTAACGAAGGGGGCGGGTTTTGTCACCAGCCAGTTACATTTGTGTTGTCAGGTCGGACGCCTTCGCGAGCAAGCCCGCTCCCACATTCGACCGCATTCTTCCCGATGGAATGCGGTCACCTGTGGGAGCGGGCTTGCTCGCGAAGAACGATAACGCGGTCTACCTAGTCAGCACTGCGCGGCAATTGCAGGGTCACCCGCAACCCACCCTCACGCAAATTCTGCAACGTCACTTCGCCGCCATGACTGTGGGCGATGTTGCGCGCAATGCCCAATCCCAGGCCATACCCCTGCTGCTGCCCCGCCAACCGGAAGTGCGGCTCGAACACCTGCTCCAGCCGCTGCTCCGGCACGCCCGGGCCTTCGTCATCAACGTGCAAGACAAACGCGCTGTCATCGTCATCGATGTGCAGATGCGCGTTCTGCCCGTACTTCAACGCGTTGTCGATCAAGTTGCCAATGCAGCGTTTCAACGCCAACGGCTTGCCCGAATACGCCGCCAGCGCCCGCCCCTGCTGGGTCACGCGGCCATTGCCGTTTGGCGCCAGATACGGCTCGACCAGACAATCGAGTACATGATTGAGATCGACCGGTTCAATGTTCTCGTGGATGTCGGTGTCTTTCACGCATTGCAGCGCGCCTTTGACCAGCAACTCCAACTCGTCGAGATCGCGGCCGAACTTGGCTTGCAGTTGCTCGTCTTCAAGCAACTCCACGCGCAAACGCAAACGGGTGATCGGTGTGCGCAGGTCATGGGAGATAGCACTGAACAACTGGCTGCGTTCGGTCAGGTAACGACTGATGCGTTCGCGCATGCTGTTGAACGCGCGCCCTACTTCCACCACTTCACTGCCGCCGCCCTCCGCCACCGGCTCAACGTCGGCACCCAGCGACATGTCCCGCGCCGCACGTGCCAGACGCTTGAGCGGACGGCTCTGCCAGTGCACCAGCACGCCGATGAACAACAACAGAAAGCCACTGGTGAGGACGATGAACCACACCTGCTGCGACGGCAGGCCTTGTTCTTCAAGACTGGTGTACGGCTCGGGCAGCAACGAGGCGATGTACAGCCATTCGCCCGGCGCCATCTGGATTTGCGTGACCAGAACCGGCGGATTGACCGGCTCGAGGGTCAACGCGTAATGCGCCCACGAGCGTGGCAATTCATCGAGTTTCAGCCCGGCATTGAAGATCCGCAGATCCTCGGGACTGACAAAGGTCACCGAAATATCGGTGTCATGACCGAGGGTCTGGCGCAGCACTTCGTCGACGGCTTTCATCACCGCCGCTTTACGCGGGGTGACCGGCAAAACGTCCATGCCCAGCGGTTTGTCATTGAGCGTCACGACAAATCGGGTGCCGCCCATGCTGCGCAATTGGTCGAGCACCAGTGGTCGATAAGCCACTGGCAACGAGCGGAAATAACTGACGCTGGCGGTCATCGAATGGGCGAGGCTGCGGGCGCTGGTGACCAGGCCTTCGAGCTGGGTGGCGCGCAGTTGCGAGACCCAGATCACGCTGGACAACGTCTGCGCAAACAGCACGGCGAGCAAGGTCAGCAGCAACATCCGCCCAAGCAGCGAGCGCGGCACTGGTACCTTGGCGGCGAGTTTACGCAGCGACTCAGTGACCATTGCCGGCAACCACATTGGCTGCCAATTGGTAACCGCTGCCGCGCACGGTGCGGATCAGTCGCGGCGGTTTTTCCGTATCGCGCAGGCGTTGGCGCAAGCGGCTGACGGCCATGTCGACGATGCGATCGAGCGGCATCAGGTCGCGGCCACGGGTGGCATTGCCGATGGTGTCGCGGTCGAGAATTTCCTGCGGATGATCAAGGAACAGTTTCAGCAGGGCGAAATCGGCGCCGGAGAGAATCACTTCTTCGCCGTCGGTGTGAAAGAGACGATGACTGACCATGTCCAGCCGCCATTCATCAAACGCCAGCACTTCGCTGCCATTACGTTCCTGACCGAATTGCGCGCGGCGCAGCAGGGCTTTGATCCGCGCTTGCAGTTCGCGCGGGCTGAAGGGTTTGCCGAGGTAGTCGTCAGCGCCGAGTTCGAGTCCGATCACGCGATCGGCTTCGTCGGAACTGGCGGTGAGCATGATGATCGGCACCTGCGCCTGACGCGGATGCTGACGCACCCAGCGGCACAGGCTGAAGCCGTCCTCGTCGGGGAGCATGACATCGAGGATCACCAGATCACTCGGCGCCTCGTTGAGTGCCTGACGGAAACTGGCGCCATCGGCCGTGGCACGTACCTGAAACCCGGCGCGGGTCAGGTAGGTTTCCAGCAACTCGCGTATTTCCTGGTCGTCATCGACCAACAATATCGACTTGTTGACTGAGCTCACTTCGAAGGCATCCTTGTTGTTGGAATTGGGGCGGATTATGCCTGATGAACCGATCGTTCCCACGCTGATCGTTCCCACGCTCTGCGTGGGAATGCCTCTGGGGACGCTCCGCGTCCAGTGACGCGGAGCGTCACGGGCTGCATTCCCACGCGGAGCATGGGAACGATCTCACGCTTCAGCCTGCCTGTTCCAGAGCCACACCCGCGCCCATCAGCCCGGAATACGGCGCTGTCACCAGCCACACTGGAATGCCTTTGAAGTAATCACTCATGCAACCTTTATCCGCAAAGCTGCGAGCAAAACCGCTTTCGAGGAAGAAATCGGCAAACCGTGGAATCACGCCGCCAACGATAAACACCCCGCCACGCCCACCCGTGGTCAGCACGTTATTGCCGGCGACACGGCCGAGCCAGCAGCAGAACTGCTCGAGCACTTCCAGCGCAATCGGATCACCCGCCAGCCCGGCCGCGGTAATCGCTTCCGGCGTATCGAGTGTCGGTTCATGTCCGTCCACCGCGCAGATCGCCCGGTAAACCCGAGGCAAACCGCCGCCGCTCAACGCCGTCTCGGCGCTGACATGGCCGATTTCGTTATGGATGTGCTGCCACAATTGCGTTTCACGCGGGCTGCTCAGCGGCAGATCGACGTGACCGCCCTCGCCCGGCAATGCGGCAAAACGGCCTTCGCCCAAATCGAGCAAAGTGCCCACGCCAAGGCCAGTGCCCGGGCCGATCACCACCGCCGGGCGCAACGGCTCCGGCGTGCCTTCGCAGACCACGCGGAATTCGCCGGGCTGCAAACGGGTCATGCCCAGCGCCATCGCCGAGAAGTCGTTGACCAGCAACAACTGCTCGACCTGCAAGGTTTTGCAGAACGCCGTGCGGCTCAGTCGCCAGTGGTTATTGGTGAATTTAAATTCATCACCACTGACCGGACCGGCCACCGACAGGCACACCGAACCGATCGAACCCGGCGCCAGACCGAGCCCGCTCAGGTAAAGGCTGATCGCCTCTTCCGGGCTGGCGTGGTCGGCGGTGGCCAAGACCTGAACCGATTGCAGTTGCTGATCTTTCCACAACGCAAACCGTGCGTTAGTGCCTCCGATGTCACCGACCAAAGCCAGTTTCAATTAAGCGTCTCCAGGGCAGAAGTGAAGGCGCTGGCGCCCTGCTCTGCCGAGCTGAAGGCCATGCGCATAAAGCCGAACAGTTCGCGTCCGCTGCCGATGTTGTTGCCCAACAGGCCTTTGGCGGGTTCGCGCGCTGCAAATTCTTCGGCGTCGACTTTAAGTTCCAAAGTGCCTTTGACGCCATCGACGCGGATGATATCGCCCTCTTGCACGCGTGCCAAAGCGCCACCGACATAAGCTTCGGGGCTGACGTGAATCGCCGCCGGGATTTTCCCCGAGGCGCCGGACATGCGTCCGTCAGTCACCAGCGCGACTTTGAAGCCGCGATCCTGCAGCACACCGAGGAACGGCGTCATCTTGTGCAACTCGGGCATGCCGTTGGAGCGCGGGCCCTGGAAGCGCATCACGGCGACAAAATCTTTTTCCAGCAGACCGGCCTTGAACGCGTCGGCCAGATCCTGTTGATCCTGGAACACCATCGCTGGTGCTTCGACGATCTGGTTTTCCAGCGCCACCGCAGACACTTTCATCACACCGCGCCCGAGGTTGCCTTCCATCACGCGCAAACCACCTTCCTGCGAGAACGCACGCGCGACCGGGCGCAGGATGTTTTCGTCGAGGCTGTCGACCGGGCCTTCACGCCAGACCAGTTCACCGTTATCGAGGAACGGTTCTTTGGTGTACTTGCTCAAGCCGTGGCCGAGCACGGTGTTGACGTCTTCGTGCAACAGACCGGCGCCGAGCAGTTCGCGGATCAGGAACGACATACCGCCCGCCGCCTGGAAGTGGTTGATGTCGGCTTTGCCGTTCGGGTAGACGTGGCTCAGGGTCGGCACGACTTCGGAGAGGTCGGCCATGTCCTGCCAGGTCAGTTGAATGCCTGCCGCCATGGCGATGGCCGGCATGTGCAGGGTGTGGTTGGTCGAACCGCCGGTGGCATGCAGCGCCACAATCGAGTTGACCAGCGACTTCTCGTCGACGATTTCGCCGATCGGCATGAAGTTGCCGTTTTGTTTGGTCAGGCGCGTCACCTGGTGCGCGGCTTCGCGGGTCAGCGCGTCACGCAGCGGCGTGTTCGGGTTGACGAACGAGGCGCCCGGCAAGTGCAGGCCCATGACTTCCATCAGCAACTGGTTGGTGTTGGCGGTGCCGTAGAACGTGCAGGTGCCCGGGCTGTGGTAGGACTTCATCTCCGATTCCAGCAGCTCTTCGCGGGTCGCTTTGCCTTCGGCGTACTTCTGGCGCACGTCGGCTTTTTCCTTGTTGGAAATCCCCGAGACCATCGGCCCGCCCGGCACGAAAATCGTCGGCAGGTGGCCGAAACGCAGCGACCCCATCATCAGGCCCGGCACGATCTTGTCGCAGATGCCGAGCATCAGCGCGCCGTCGAACATGTTGTGCGACAGCGCTACCGCTGTGGACATGGCAATCACTTCGCGGCTCGGCAGGCTCAGTTCCATGCCCGGCTCGCCTTGGGTCACGCCGTCGCACATCGCCGGGGTACCACCGGCGAACTGGCCGACCGAGCCGATTTCGCGCAGGGCGTTTTTGATCTGTTCCGGGAACACTTCGTACGGCTGGTGCGCCGAGAGCATGTCGTTATAAGACGAAACAATGGCGATGTTCGCCGAGTTCATCATCCGCAGGCTGTGCTTGTCTTCGCTGCCGCAACCGGCCACGCCATGGGCGAAGTTGGCGCATTGCAGCTTGCCGCGCATCGGCCCGTCAGTGGCGGCGCCGCGAATCAGTGCAAGGTAAGCCTGACGCGTGGCGCGGCTGCGGGCGATAAGCCGTTCGGTGACCTCAAGAACGCGGGGATGCATGTGTAGAACTCCAGGCTAACGGATGTGGCGACCTGATTGTCTATGCTGATCAAACGCCGTTGTTGTTGGAATGACAGACGGTTTTTTTGATCATTCGGACCAGTTGATTCAGGTCACTCGTTGTAGATAAAACAAAATATTGCCATTAAAAAGGCTTGTTTTCTATTTTTATGCGAATAATCTTGTAATTCCAACAACAAAACGACGGCGGCGCTGTTCCATGACTCTACGAATCGCAATCAATGGTTTTGGCCGCATCGGCCGTAATGTCCTGCGCGCACTGTATACCCAAGGCTATCGACAGGATTTGCAGATCGTCGCCATCAACGATCTGGGCGACAGCTCGATCAACGCCCATCTGCTCAAATACGACACCGTTCACGGCACGTTCGACGCGCAAGTCGAGCACGACAACGAGAGTCTGACCGTCAACGGCGACCGCATTGCGGTCAGCGCGATTCGCAATCCGGCCGACCTGCCCTGGGCCGCGGAAAAGATTGATGTGGTGTTTGAATGCACCGGTCTCTTTACCGACCGCGCCAAAGCGGCCGCGCATATTACTGCCGGCGCGCGCAAAGTGATCATCTCGGCCCCGGCCAAAGGCGCCGACGCCACCGTCGTTTATGGTGTGAACCACGACATTCTGCGCCAGTCGCACCAGATCATCTCCAACGCTTCGTGCACCACCAACTGCCTGGCGCCAGTGGCGCAGGTGCTGCACCGTGAGCTGGGCATCGAAAGTGGCTTGATGACCACCATTCACGCCTACACCAACGATCAGAACCTCACCGACGTCTACCACACCGACCCGTACCGCGCGCGTTCGGCCACGCAAAACATGATTCCGAGCAAGACCGGCGCTGCTGAAGCGGTCGGCCTGGTGCTGCCGGAACTGGCCGGCAAACTGACCGGCATGGCCGTGCGGGTGCCGGTGATCAATGTCTCGCTGGTGGATTTGACCGTGCAATTGAAGCGCGAAGCCTCGGCGGATGAGGTCAATGCGCTGCTCAAGGCTGCGAGCCAGCATTCGAAGATTTTGGGTTACAACACGTTGCCGCTGGTTTCCAGCGACTTCAACCACAACCCGCTGTCGTCGATCTTCGACGCCAACCACACCAAATCCAGCGGCAAACTGCTGAAAGTGCTGGCCTGGTACGACAACGAGTGGGGCTTCTCCAACCGCATGCTGGATAACTGCCTGGCGCTGTGTAACGCCGAGTAAGGGTGCCTCGCTCTCCCCGTAGGAGCTGCCGAAGGCTTCGATCTTTTGATCTTGTTTTTAAGATCAACATCAAAAGATCGCAGCCTTCGGCAGCTCCTACATTTATCCGTGTCGATCACAAAACAATACTTGACCATTCGCATAGATGATAAGCATTATCATTCGCTCGAAATGGATCAGGTTCCCCCGTGAGTCAATCGCGCTTCAACCACGTCTTCCTCACCCAGCGTATGTCCCTGCTGCGGACGCTGGAACGGATGGTCAACAATCACAGCACCGCTGAAGACCTGCTGCAGGAAACCTACCTGCGCGTGACGCGGGCGTTGAGCGAGCGGGCCATCGATCACCTCGAGCCCTTTGTCTTCCAGACCGCGCGCAATCTGGCGCTGGATCATTTGCGTGCGCGCAAGCTGCACTCACGGACGATGGTCGATGACGTGCCGCAAGACGTCGTGCACAGCATCGCCGCCCCCGCCAGCAGCGCCGAAGACGCCGCCCACGCCGAACAAATGCTGGAGCGATTGAACGTGAGTCTCAGCGAACTCAGCTCGCGTCAGCAGCAGATTTTCATCCTCAGCCGTTTGCACGGCAACAGCTACCAGGAAATCGCGGACGAACTGAACGTCTCCTTGAGTACCGTGCAGAAAGAATTGAAACTGATCATGTCCATTTGCATCGGCGTCGCCGAACGGCATAACAGCAGCGGCGAGTTATAAGCTTCAAGCGGCAAGCTGAAAACTCAAAGTTCACACCGAATGAGCTTTAGCTTGCAGCTTGTCGCTTGAAACTCGAAACTTGCTTTGAAAAAGCCCGAGGAAACACCGTGACGGACACCCACCGCTCGCCTTCGCCTGACTCGGCGCGGGACGCTGCAGATGCAATGGACCAGGCGCTGGACTGGCTCATCGTGCTCGGCAGCCCGGACGAGGAGCAGACCCGGCAGTTTCATGCCTGGCTGGCGGCTGATCCGTTGAACGCCGAAGCGTTCGCCAAGGCGCAGGCGATCTGGGATGGCCCGCAAGTCATTCAGTGCGCGCAAAGCCTCGCGGCGAAACCGGCCAAGGTCACCTTTCTCAAGCGTTTGCGCCCGCACTGGAAACCGTTGGCCACTGCTGCTGTGCTGATTCTTGGTCTGTTCAGTTTCAGCAACCTGCCGATGCGCATTCAAGCCGATCACTTGACGGTGGTCGGCGAGCGTCAGCGCCTGCAACTGGAGGACGGTTCGAAAGTCCTGCTCAACACCAATTCCGCTTTCTCCAGCACGATCAATGATCAGCAACGCGTGGCGCGGCTGTATCAGGGCGAGGCGTATTTCGAGATCGCCGGCAGCCGCACTCAGCCCTTGGAAATCGATGCCGGCCCGGTCAAAGCCAGTGTGCGCGACACCGAATTCGCCGTGCGTTATCTCGATGGCGTCGCGCAGGTCAACGTCCAGCGTGGCGATGTCGATTTGCGCGCGACCCACAACGATGCCCGCGTGCGCCTGTCGGCCGGGGAAAGTATCCGCATCGGCCCTAATGGCTTTGACCGCCCGTCCAAACTCGACGCGGCGACCGATCTGGCCTGGGTACAAGGCCGACTGGTGTTCGAGAACTGTCCGCTCAACCAAGTGCTGGCCGAGTTGCGCCGCTACTATCCGGGCTGGATCATCAATACCAACGAGCAGTTGGCCGGCGTCGCCGTGACCGGCAATTATCGCCTCGATCAGCCACTCGACGTGGTGCGTTCCCTCGCCCACATCACCTCCGCGCGCTTGCAGGAATTCCCGGCGCTGGTGATCTTGAACTAAATGAGAATTATTTTTACTCGATAGCTGAAGCCCGTTCGTCTCGTTATAGCCAATGCAATTGATTCGCATCACGATGCCAATCAGCACCTATAAAGATTCGTGCGACACGGAGCGCTATCGATGTCCTCACGCCTTACCCGTCAGACTTCCCCTTCCCGCGTATTGTCGCTGCTGACCGCTGCCATTCTCATGGCCGGCACCGCACCGCTGATGGCTGCCACCGAGCAACCGGCGCGCAACATGGGTGATTACGCGTTCTCCATCAACCAGCAACCGCTGGTGTCGGCGCTCAATGCCTTCACCTCTGTGACCGGTTGGCAGGTCGGCTTGCCGGCGGAACTGGGTCAGGGCGTATCGTCGCCGGGCGTGCGCGGTTCGCTGCCGCCGGAGAAAGCGCTTGAGCGGCTATTGGTGGGGACCAATCTGAGCTTCCGCAAGCTGAGCAATAACAATGTGGTGCTGGAAAAGCGCAACAGCAGCGGCACCCTCAACCTTGATCAGGTGACCATCAGCGCCACGCGTCAGGAACAGTCGGTCAATAGCGTGCCGGCCACCGTCAGCGTGCAGACCCGCGAAGATCTTGATCGCAACAACGTCAATTCGATCAAGGATCTGGTGCGGTACGAGCCGGGCGTTTCGGTGGGCGGCGCCGGTCAACGTGCCGGCATCACCGGCTACAACATCCGTGGTATCGATGGCGACCGCGTGCTGACTCAGGTCGACGGCGTGCAAGTGCCGGACAGTTTCTTCAACGGCCCGTACGCGCAGACCAACCGCAATTACGTCGACCCGGAAATCGTCAAACGCGTCGAAATTCTCCGTGGCCCGGCCTCGGTGCTGTACGGCAGCAATGCGATTGGCGGCGCCGTCAGCTACTACACCCTCGATCCGGACGACATCATCAAGCCTGGCCAGGACGTCGGCGCCCGGCTGAAAACCGGTTACAGCTCGGCCGATGACAGCTGGCTGACCTCCGGTACCGTTGCTGGCCGCACCGGCGACTTCGACGGTTTGCTGCACCTGAGCCAGCGCAACGGTCACGAAACCGAATCCTACGGCGAAACCGGTGGCACCGGCCTGAACCGCACCGAGGCCAACCCGGAAGACGTGCGCACCACCAACGTGCTGGCCAAACTTGGCTGGAACTACGCTGACGACGCGCGCTTCGGCCTGACCTACGAACACTATAAAGATGATCGCGACACCAACCAGTTGAGCGCCGTCGGTGGCCCGTTCAACGCTGGACGCGGTTTCGGTTTCTATAAGTCGCGCACCGGCAACGACACCGTTACCCGCGAGCGTTTTGGTCTGGAACACCGCTTCGCACTGGACACTGTGCTGGCCGACAACATCAAGTGGTCGCTCAACTATCAGATCGCCAAGACCGATCAGAGCACCCAGGAAATCTACGCGCCGTCGCGCACTGTGCTGCGTAACCGTGACACCAATTACAAAGATCGCCAGTGGGTGTTCGATGCGCAGGCTGACAAGTCGTTTGCCATCGCCGACACCGATCACACCATCACCTACGGCACGACCATCAAGCAGGACAAGGTCACCGGTCTGCGCACCGGCTCCGGCACCTGCCTGACTGTCGCCGGTGCCTGCCGCGTCATCGGGGCGCCAAGCGCGGCCGACACCTTGACACCGGCCAGCGACTTCCCGGATCCGACCATCAACAGCTACAGCCTGTTTGCCCAGGATCAGATCAGCTGGGGCAACTGGACGTTCCTGCCGGGCGCACGTTACGACTACACCGAACTCAAACCGCACATCACCGATGAGTTCCTCGCCACTGCCGACCAGAGCGGTAACGGTCTGGTCAGCGACGAGAAGAAAACCTGGCATCGTCTGTCGCCGAAGTTCGGCACCACTTACAGCTTCAACGACAACTACACCTGGTACGGTCAATACGCCGAAGGCTTCCGCACCCCGACCGCCAAGGCTTTGTATGGTCGCTTTGAAAACCTCGCGGGCGGCTACCAGGTCGCGCCGAACCCGGATCTTGAACCGGAAAAAAGCAAAAGCTATGAAACCGGTCTGCGTGGCCAGTTTGAAGCGGGCACCTTCGACGTTGCGGTGTTCTACAACAAGTACCGTGATTTCATCGACGAGAACGCCATCACTCCCGGTTACACCGAGACCACGTTCCAGAGCAACAACATCAAACACGCCACCATCAAAGGCGTGGAGCTTAAAGGTCGCTTGAACCTCGATACCTTCGGCGCACCGACCGGCCTCTACACCCAAGGCTCGATGGCGTACCTGTATGGCCGCAACGACGACAGCGGTGAGCCGCTGAACAGCATCAACCCGCTGACCGGCGTGTTCGGCCTCGGTTATGACCAGGACAAATACGGCGCGCTGCTGAGCTGGACGCTGGTCAAGCGCAAGGATCGGGTCGACAGCACCATGTTCAAAACGCCTGACGGCACCAGCACCCAGTTCAAGACCCCGGGTTATGGCGTGCTCGATCTGGCGGGCTTCTACAAAGTCACCGACGACGTGACCGTCAACGCCGGTCTCTACAACCTGACCGACAAGAAATACTGGCAGTGGGATGACGTGCGCGGTTACGACAGCGTTGGCGAAGCCTCGGTTACGCAACCGGCCAACCTTGATCGCCTGACCCAACCGGGCCGCAACTTCGCGATCAATCTGGTCTGGGACATCTGATCCGGCCGACCTCACTGCGCGTGTTCAAGCACCGCGCAGTGAGGTTTTTTTACGCTCAGGCGTCTGCTTGTTCGTCTCGTTAGCAAGCGCCTCTCTTTCTCAAGGATTTCCCATGACAGCTCAAGACACCGAACAACGCCCTGCCCTGCGTTCGCAACGCTTGAACCAGATCACTAACGAACCGCACACCAAGCTCGATGCCCTGGTGAAGGCTCACGCGCCGTTCGAGACCCGCGCCAACTTCGCCCGTTTCGTGGTCGCGCAGTACCTGTTCCAGTCGGAACTGGTCGACCTCTACAACAGCGCCGAACTGACCGCCATCGTCCCTGACCTGCCGGCCCGCTGCCGCGCTGAAGCGGCCAAGGCTGACCTCGCCGATCTCGACACCGAAGTCCCGGCACCGGTCGCTGGCGCGGTGAAAAACCCGAACAAGGCACGGGCACTGGGCTGGATCTTTGTGTCCGAAGGTTCGAAGCTCGGCGCTGCGTTCCTGATCAAACGCGCCGTGGCGCTGGAACTGAGCGAAACCTTCGGCGCCCGTCACCTCGGTGAGCCAGAAGGTGGCCGTGCCGAAGGCTGGAAGAGCTTCGTGCGCACCCTGGATTCGCTGGAATTCAGCGCTGAGGAAGAAGTCGAAGTGGAACAAGGCGCGATCGACGCGTTCAACCGCTTCACCGTGCTGCTGGAACAGGCTTACGCGACAGAAGCCGAACTGGCCTGATTCCCGACACGATCCCTTGTAGGAGCAAGGCTTGCCCGCGAAAGCGTCAGCCCATTCAACATCATCGTTGACTGACACACCGCCTTCGCGGGCAAGCCTTGCTCCTACAAGGGGCCGCGTAAATCTGTAAGATCCCGATCCCGCTTCAGAAGCATCCCGCCGAGCCCATGCCGCAACCAGCCTCCTCCAAACTCGCCCGCCTGCTGTTCGGCCTCCTGGCCTACGTCAGCCTCGGCATCGGCCTGATCGCCATTGTCGTGCCCGGCCTGCCGACCACCGAGTTCATCCTCCTCGCCGCCTGGGCCGCCACCCGCAGTTCGCCGCGCCTGAGTGCCTGGCTGGAAAACCATCGCCTGTTCGGGCCGATTCTGAGCAACTGGCGCAACGGCAAAATCATCGCGCGCAAAGCCAAAGTCAGCGCGACGGTAAGCATGTTGCTGTGCGCGACGTTGATGCTGGTGATGCTCGATCACGGCTGGCCGATCTATCTGGCGATCGCCGGGATGGGGTTGGGGAATCTGTGGATCTGGTCGCGCCCGGAAACCATCACTAAACCCGCCTGATATTTCAAAGATCACTCCAAATCTGCGGCAT
Source organism: Pseudomonas sp. NPDC088429 (assembly GCF_044753305.1). NCBI lineage: Bacteria > Pseudomonadati > Pseudomonadota > Gammaproteobacteria > Pseudomonadales > Pseudomonadaceae > Pseudomonas > Pseudomonas sp. NPDC088429. Next base: position 24,308 of record NZ_JBIVMX010000036.1, read on the forward strand.
ACATAAACCCTGTGGCGAGGGGATTTATCCCCGCTGGGCTGCGAAGCAGCCCCAAACCCGGCCCCCCCGTTCCACTGACAGACCGCATTATCTTGTCTAACGACTGCTTCGCAGCCGAACGGGGATAAATCCCCTCGCCACAAAAGCTATCCAATTCACGCAGACACTTCCCTGAAATTGCTCTGATTTCCAGCACTTTCCCCTGCGCAAACGTTTAGCGCTGACCGTTCGTCGGCGCGCGCCTCATGCCTTTTCGCCTCGCGCCGATGAGCATTCATGGCGCTGAATGGATTTGGCGAACCGGGTAGTCCATACCCGCAAGCCAACCGTTTATCCATTCGCGAGATCGCCCCATGTTCGACTCTCTGTCCATCCGCCTGAAAATCGTCCTGCTCTCCGGTCTGTGCCTGCTCGGTGTGGTCGCGCTGATTGTTGGCATGAACATCTACCAGACCAACCAGAACGATGAACTGGTCAGCAACTCCAGCAACCAGCTGCTCACCGCCAGTGTGCAAAACCTGCTGCAAGCCAAAGCCGCCGAACAAGCGGTGCGGGTGCAGAAAACCTTTGGCGAAAGCTTGTTGGTGATTACCGCGCTGGCGGATCAGATCAAAGACATGCGCGTGATGGCCGCCAAGCGTTCACTGGACGCCGGCGCCCTGCGCGAAGAGTTGAACCTGAGCCTGAAAACCGCCTTCGAGCGCAACGATAAAGTGCTCGGCATCTGGCTCGCCTTCGAACCCAACGGCCTCGACGGCAAGGACAGCGAGTTCGCCAACGACGCCGCGCGCCAGTCCAACGAAGCCGGGCGTTTCGCGACCTATTGGAGCCGCGCGGCCGGCGCCTCGCTGAACACGATCATGGTCGAAGAAGACCTGACCAAAACTACCCTCAGCGTCAGCGGCACGCCGTACAACAGCTGGTACACCTGCCCTCGCGACAACAAACGCACCTGTTTGCTCGACCCGTACGCAGACACCGTGGGCAATAAGGAAATGCTCATGACGACCATTTCCGTACCGTTGATTGTCGACGGCAAAGCGATCGGCGTGGTCGGTGTCGACATCGCCCTCGACGCGCTGCAAGCAGCCGCCGTCGAGTCGCAACGCAACCTCTTCAACAACGCCGGGCACATGCTCATCGTCTCCGGCAGCGGCGTGCTCGGCGCCGACAGTTCGGACGCGACCAAGGTCGGCAAAAAGATCAACGACACCCTCGGCGCCAATGGCCAGGACGTACTGCAACTGCTCGCCTCCGGCACACCGAAAATCCTCGAACAGGGCGACCTGATCCGTGCGGTGTACCCGGTCGACCCGATTGGCAACTCGCGTGCGTGGGGCGTGGTCATCGACCTGCCGAAACAAGTGCTGCTGGCCGACTCGGTCAAGCTGCAAGCGGTGCTCGATGATGCGCAGGAAACCGGCGTGCTCACCGCGCTGTTGGTGGCTGTGGTGGCTGGCGTGGTCGGTCTGCTGCTGATCTGGCTGACCGCGTCTGGCGTTACCCGTCCGATCAACAGCGTCGCCAAGATGCTGAAGAACATCGCCAGCGGCGAAGGCGATCTGACCCAGCGTCTGAACTACAGCAAGAAAGATGAACTGGGCGAACTGGTGAACTGGTTCAACCGTTTCCTCGACAAGCTGCAACCGACCATTGCGCAGATCAAACAGAGCATTACCGAAGCGCGCGGCACCGCCGACCAGTCTTCGGAAATCGCCCGTCAGACCAGCGAAGGCATGCAGGTGCAGTTCCGCGAAATCGATCAGGTCGCCACCGCGTCCAACGAAATGAGCGCCACCGCCCACGACGTCGCCAACAGCGCGTCGAACGCAGCCAACGCCGCGAAAGGTGCCGATCAGTCGGCGAAGGACGGCATGTCGATCATCGAACGCAGCACCCGCGACATCAATCAACTGGCCGATGAAGTCAGCAAAGCGGTGACCGAAGTTGAAGCGCTGGCGGTCAACAGCGAGCAGATCGGTTCGGTACTGGAAGTGATCCGCAGCATCGCCGAACAAACCAACCTGCTCGCGCTCAACGCGGCGATTGAAGCGGCCCGTGCCGGTGAGAGTGGACGCGGTTTCGCCGTGGTCGCCGACGAGGTGCGTAACCTCGCCAAACGCACGCAGGATTCGGTGGAAGAAATTCGCGTGGTCATCGAGCGTATTCAGACCGGCACGCGCGGCGTGGTCGCCACCATGCATTCGAGCCAGACTCAGGCACACAACAACGCCGGGCAGATTCGTCAGGCCGTGGATGCGCTGGGCAAGATCAGCGACGCGGTGACGGTGATCAGCGACATGAATCTGCAGATTGCCAGCGCGGCGGAACAGCAGAGCGCGGTGGCCGAAGAGGTTAATCGCAACGTTTCGGCGATTCGCACTGTGACCGAGACCTTGACCGGGCAAGCCACCGAGTCGGCGGCGATCAGCAGCCAGCTCAATGCACTGGCGAGCCAGCAGATGAAATTGATGGATCAGTTCCGCGTCTAGACCTCACCACACAAACTTGTAGGAGCAGAGCTTGCTCGCGAAGAGGCCGTCACATTCAACATCTTCGTCGACTGCCACACCGCTTTCGCGAGCAAGCTCAGCTCCTACAAGAGCCTTCATCTAATCCCGTGACGTTTTGCACTATCATCGCCCTCTCGCTCCGGAGGGCCTTCGATGACTGATTTACTCACGTCCATTCAAGCCGCACTCGGCTTGCCGCACACGCCGATTGCGTTCACCGCCAGTGGCGCCCTGCCCTCGGCCTTCGCCGTCACCGATCTGGCCTGCGCCAGCATCGCCGCTGCCGGGCAAGCCATCAGCGAACTCTTGCAGCAACAAACCGGCCACCTGCCCGCCGTAGAAGTCGATCGTCGTCTGGCCTCGTTCTGGTTTTCCTCATCACTGCGCCCGATCGGCTGGCAAGTGCCGCCGCTGTGGGATCCGGTCGCCGGTGACTACGCAACGCGCGACGGCTGGATTCGCCTGCACACCAACGCCCCGCACCACCGCGCCGCCGCTGAACGCGTGCTCGGTGCCTGCGCCGACCACGCGGTGATGGCGGCGAAAGTCGCGCAGTGGGCGAGCACGGAGCTGGAGCAAGCGGTGGTCGACGCCAAGGGTTGCGCCGCCGAAATGCGCAGTTGGGCGCAGTGGCAACAGCATCCGCAGGGGTTGGCGGTGAATGCCGAACCGCTGGTGCACTTCATCGCTGATCAGGATGAATATGCGAAATCGTGGCAAGGCTCCGTGGAACGCCCATTGGCCGGGATCAAGGTGTTAGATCTGACGCGCGTGCTCGCCGGCCCTACCGCCAGTCGTTTCCTCGCGGGGCTCGGTGCTGAGGTTTTGCGCATCGATCCACCGACCTGGAATGAGCCCGGCGTCGTCCCGGAAATGACCTTGGGCAAACGCTGCGCACGGCTGGATTTGCAGGTTCCGGCGGATCGCGCGGTGTTCGAGAGTCTGCTGAAAGACGCCGACATACTGCTGCACGGTTATCGCGCTGATGCGTTGGAGAATCTTGGTTTCGGCGTTGAACGTCGTCGCCAATTGGCACCGGGATTGATCGACGTCTGCCTCAACGCTTACGGCTGGAGCGGCCCGTGGCAAAACCGTCGGGGCTTCGACAGTCTGGTGCAAATGAGCAGCGGCATCGCCGAGGCCGGGAAGCGCTGGAAGCAGGCGGACAAACCGACGCCGTTGCCGGTGCAGGCGCTGGATCATGCGACCGGCTATTTGATGGCGGCGAGTGCGATCAGATTGCTGACTGAGCGGTTGCGGAATGGGCATGGTGGTTCGGCACGGTTGTCGTTGGCGCGGACGGCGAAGTTGTTGATCGAACACGGGGCCGGAATAGCCGAAGCGTTGCGTGCCGAGGATGAACAAGACCAAGGGTTGCCCTTGGAACAAACCCCATGGGGGCCAGCACATCGGTTGCTGGCGCCGGTGAAGATCAGCGGCACACCGCTGCAGTGGGCGTTGCCTGCCATGGATTTGGGCGCCCACCGGCCGCAGTGGGTTTGAAGAGCCCCTCACCCTAGCCCTCTCCCAGGGGGAGAGGGGACTGATTGGGGGATATTGGCGAGATTCACCGACTTGAAAGATTGGTGTTGAATCCAACATCAGCATGGAAAATTGGCCTTGAATCCATAATCGCCTCGGTTACTCAGGTCGATGTATAGCGCCAGACACCTCGATCGGCCCCCTCTCCCTCTGGGAGAGGGCTGGGGTGAGGGTGACTCAAAGACGCCCACAACACCTGCGCCGCATACCCGCGATAAGGCCGCCAACCCTCCGCCCGCACAGCCAATTCCCGCGCCGTCGGCCGCTGTCCTTCCAACACTTCCAACGCCCGCAACAACCCGACATCGCCATGGGGAAAGCCATCCAGATCGCGCAACTGCCGTAGCGCAATGTACTGCGCCGTCCACTCGCCAATCCCGTGCAACGCCAGCAACCGCGCCACACCATCGTCGCAATCCGGCTCAAATAATGAAGGATCATCAAGCAACGCTTGAGCCACGCCCGACAGTGTCCGCCCTCGACTCTTGGGCATCCCCAACGCCGCCAAATCCGCCTCAGCCAACACACTCGCCTCAGGAAACACATAACTCAAACCCGGCACCGTCGATTGCAACGGCGCGCCATACTGAGCCACCAATTTCCCCGCCAAGCGAATCGCCGCCACCACGGTAATCTGCTGCCCGAGCACAGCACGAAACGCCAGTTCCAAACCATCCCACGCCCCCGGAATGCGCAACCCGGGACGCTCGGCCATCAACCGCGCCAGCAGCGGATCCTGCGCAAGATGCCCTTGCATCACCACCAGTTCCGCATCCAGATCGAACATCCGCCGCAACCGCCGCACAATCTCCGGCAGCGCCTGCGAATCAGGAAAACCCACTTCAACCGCCAGCGAATCAGCAGCACCGGGCCACACTGAAACCGTGCCATGCACCCCGTTCAACCCGATGCTGCGCGAGTACAAGCCATCGACCACGGTCTCCATCCCGACCACCGCTCGCGCCGCGAGAAAATCCAGCATCGCCTCCCAGTCATACGGCGGTTGATAGTCCAGCGCCAACCTCACAACGACAGCATGCCGCTGTACAAGCCATACGCCGCCAGACCCGCACCGATAATGACGACGGTAAAGATGCCCTTCTCAATAGACGTGAAGATCGGCTCGCCCTGTTCATGTTTGGCCTTGGCAAACAGGATCACCCCCGGCGCATACAGCAGCGCCGACAGCAGCAAATATTTCACCCCGCCGGCGTACAGCAACCACACCGCATAACCCAGGGCGATGCCGCCGATCAGCAAATCCTTGGTGCGTTCAGCCGAGGCGTGTTCGTAGGTTTCGCCACGCCCGCTCAGCAGTACGGCATACGCCGCCGACCACAGATACGGCACCAGAATCATCGACGACGCCAGATAAATCAGGCTGGTGTAGGTGCCCGCCGAAAACAGGGTGATCAGCAGGAAAATCTGGATCATCGCGTTGGTCAGCCACAACGCGTTCACCGGCACGTGGTTTTTGTTTTCCTTTTTAAGGAACGCCGGCATGGTTTTGTCTTTGGCCGTGGCGAAGAGGATTTCTGCGCAGAGCAGCGCCCACGACAGCAGCGCACCGAGCAGCGAGATTGCCAGGCCGATGCTGATCAGCAATGCGCCCCACGGCCCGACGATGTGTTCCAGCACCGCGGCCAGCGAAGGGTTTTGCAGGTTGGCCAGTTCCGGCTGGCTCATGATCCCCAGCGACAGCACATTGACCAGCACCAGCAACGCCAACACACCGATAAAGCCGATCACCGTGGCGCGGCCGACGTCGCTGCGTTTCTCCGCACGCGCCGAGTAAACACTGGCGCCTTCGATGCCGATGAACACGAACACCGTGACCAGCATCATGTTGCGCACTTGATCCATGACATTGCCGAAGTTCGGGTTGCTGGTGCCCCAGATGTCGCGGGTAAAAATGTCGGCCTTGAAGGCGACGGCGGCAATGACGATGAACATGATCAGCGGCACGATCTTCGCCACCGTGGTCACCTGATTGATGAACGCTGCCTCTTTGATCCCGCGCATCACCAGAAAATGCACGCACCACAACAGCACCGAAGCGCAGCCGATGGCGATCGGCGTATTGCCCTGACCGAACACCGGAAAGAAGTAGCCGAGGGTGCTGAATAAAAGGACGAAATAACCGACGTTACCCAGCCAGGCGCTGATCCAGTAACCCCACGCCGATGAAAACCCCATGTAGTCTCCGAACCCGGCCTTGGCATAGGCGTAGACGCCGGAATCCAGTTCAGGCTTGCGGTTGGCCAGGGTCTGAAAGACGAACGCCAGCGTGAGCATGCCGATCGCGGTGATGCCCCAACCGATCAATATCGCCCCGGCATCGGCCCGCGCCGCCATGTTCTGCGGCAGCGAGAAAATCCCCCCACCAATCATCGACCCCACCACCAGAGCGATCAACGCGCCTAGGCGCAGCTTTTGCGTCGGTTGCGACATTCAAATCTCCCTTCCTGATCAACGAATTCTCAATTTCCAGCCAAACCTCAGGATCCACCCAAACCCCAGATGCACCGAACCCTCACCACTGGTTTATGACTTAACTAACTAAATGGGTAAAGAGTATGTACGTTTATTAAATAACGCCAACAAATGCCCATTTATATATAGCCGATCACGCTAACGCCTAGCACGCTCAGACAATTTTGTGCGCTGATCCTAATAAATCAATTCTGTACTGAAAACAGACGCGGAAAATTTGCCAATCTGCCAAAACGAACTAGCGTCATAATTCGAAAGTAATAATAGCTATTCCCAAGCATGTAGCCAAAAAGCGTCTAAATCGGGCTTCGCAGACGATAGCTTTATGCCTTCAGCCGATTCATAAGTCATTCATTAACAATGGAATGTGACCATGCACTGATCTAAGTCAGCTAACTGAACAGACAACAGAACTACGCTGTGATCTCTCTTCTCCTGCAATGGAGTCATGCAATGTCTGAAGCTCCCGGAAAACTACGACTCGGTGCACTGGTTGCGTTGGTAGTCGGTTCAATGATCGGTGGCGGGATATTCTCTTTGCCACAAAACATGGCCGCCAGCGCCGACGTTGGCGCCGTGCTGATCGGTTGGGCCATCACCGCTGTCGGCATGCTCACCCTCGCTTTTGTCTTCCAGACCCTCGCCAACCGAAAGCCTGACCTGGACGGCGGTGTCTACGCCTATGCCAAGGCCGGTTTCGGCGACTACATGGGTTTCTCGTCCGCCTGGGGTTACTGGATCAGTGCCTGGCTGGGCAACGTCGGTTACTTCGTTCTGCTGTTCAGTACTCTCGGCTATTTCTTCCCGATTTTCGGTGAAGGCAACACTGTTGCAGCGGTGATCGGCGCCTCGGTGCTGCTGTGGGCCGTGCACTTCCTCGTCCTGCGCGGAATCAAGGAAGCAGCGTTCATTAACCTTGTGACCACGGTCGCCAAGGTTGTGCCGCTGGTGCTGTTCGTTCTGATCGCGATTTTCGCCTTCAAACTGGACATCTTCACCGCCGACATCTGGGGCATCAAAAACCCTGATCTGGGCAGCGTGATGAACCAGGTGCGCAACATGATGCTGGTCACCGTGTGGGTGTTCATCGGCATCGAAGGCGCGAGCATCTTCTCGGCCCGCGCGGAAAAACGCTCGGACGTCGGTAAAGCCACCGTGATCGGCTTCATCACCGTGCTGCTGTTTCTGGTGCTGGTGAACGTGCTGTCGCTGGGCATCATGACTCAGCCGGAACTGGCGAAACTGCAGAACCCGTCGATGGCCGCCGTGCTTGAGCATGTCGTCGGTCACTGGGGCGCGGTGCTGATCAGTGTTGGTCTGATCATTTCGCTGCTGGGTGCGCTGCTGTCGTGGGTGCTGCTGTGTGCGGAGATCATGTTCGCCGCCGCCAAAGACCACACCATGCCAGAGTTCCTGCGCAAGGAAAACGAGAACCACGTACCGGTCAACGCCCTGTGGCTGACCAACGCGATGGTGCAGATTTTCCTGATCATCACTCTGTTCTCGGCGAGTACTTACCTGTCGCTGATCTACCTCGCCACTTCGATGATTCTGGTGCCGTATCTGTGGTCGGCGGCGTATGCGCTGCTGCTGGCGGTGCGCGGCGAAACTTACGAAGGCTTTGCCGCCGAACGGCGCAAGGATCTGATTATCGGCGGCATCGCGCTGATCTATGCGGTGTGGCTGTTGTATGCCGGCGGGGTCAAGTACTTGCTGCTTTCGGCCCTGCTCTACGCACCTGGAGCGATCCTGTTCGCCAAAGCCAAGCTGGAACTCAAACAACCGATTTTCACTAATGTCGAGAAGCTGCTTTTCGCCGCGGTGATCGTGGGTGCCCTGGTGGCAGCCTATGGTCTCTACGACGGCTTCCTGACGCTGTAATACCCGACTAATTTGTCATCTGGAGGATCACTGAAATGACCACGGAAAAAGTTAAGTACGGCGTACATTCCGAAGCCGGCAAACTGCGCAAAGTCATGGTTTGCTCCCCAGGTCTGGCCCACCAGCGGCTGACCCCGAACAACTGCGATGAGCTGCTGTTCGACGACGTGCTCTGGGTTGCCCAGGCCAAGCGCGACCACTTCGACTTCGTCACCAAGATGCGCGAGCGCGGCATCGATGTACTGGAAATGCACAACCTGCTGACCGACATCGTCGCCATCCCTGAGGCGCTGGACTGGATTCTCGAGCGCAAGGTCACCGCCGATTCGGTGGGCCTGGGCCTGATCAACGAAGTCAAATCCTGGCTGAAAAGCCTCGAGCCACGGCACATCGCCGAGTTCCTGATTGGCGGCGTGTCCGCTGATGATCTGCCGGACAGTTTCGGCGGCAAGACTATTCAGATGTTCCGCGACTTCCTCGGCCATTCGAGCTTCATTCTGCCGCCGCTGCCGAACACTCAGTTCACCCGCGACACCACCTGCTGGATCTACGGTGGCGTGACGCTGAACCCGATGTACTGGCCAGCGCGCCGTCAGGAAACCCTGCTGACCACCGCCATCTACAAATTCCATCCACAGTTCACCAACGCCGAATTCGAAATCTGGTACGGCGACCCGGACAAGGATCACGGCAGCTCCACCCTTGAAGGCGGCGACGTCATGCCAATCGGCAACGGCGTGGTGTTGATCGGTATGGGCGAGCGCTCGTCCCGTCAGGCCATCGGCCAACTGGCGCTGAACCTGTTCAAGAACAAAGCCGTGGAAAAAGTCATCGTTGCCGGCCTGCCGAAATCCCGCGCGGCGATGCACCTCGACACCGTGTTCAGCTTCTGCGACCGCGACCTCGTAACGATTTTCCCGGAAGTGGTCAATCAGATCGTTGCCTTCACCCTGCGACCTGACGAAGGCAAACAGGGCGGCATCGACATCCGCCGCGAAGAAGGCACTTTCCTCGACACCGTGGCCAAGGCCCTCAATCTGAAAGCGTTGCGCGTGGTGGAAACCGGCGGCAACAGCTTCGCCGCTGAACGCGAGCAATGGGACGACGGCAACAACGTGGTGGCCGTGGAACCGGGCGTGGTCATCGGCTACGACCGCAACACCTACACCAACACCCTGCTGCGCAAGGCCGGCGTGGAAGTCATCACCATCAGCGCCGGTGAACTGGGCCGAGGCCGTGGCGGTGGCCACTGCATGACCTGCCCAATCGTGCGCGACGCAATCGACTACTAAACCTCTGAGCCCTGGCCGTCACTTATAAAGTGCGGCCAGGGGGATAACCGACACCGAAGGAGATCCATCATGGCTTTTAACATTCACAACCGTAACCTGCTCAGCCTGGAACACCACACCCCACGTGAGCTGCGTTACCTGCTCGACCTGTCCCGCGACCTCAAACGTGCCAAGTACACCGGCACCGAGCAGCAGCACCTGAAGGGCAACAATATCGCCCTGATCTTCGAAAAAACCTCGACCCGCACCCGTTGCGCGTTCGAAGTGGCGGCGTATGACCAAGGCGCCAACGTCACCTACATCGACCCGAACTCTTCCCAGATCGGTCACAAGGAAAGCATGAAAGACACAGCCCGCGTGCTGGGTCGCATGTACGACGCCATCGAGTACCGTGGCTTCAAACAGGAAATCGTCGAAGAGCTGGCCAAGTTCGCTGGCGTGCCAGTGTTCAACGGTCTGACCGATGAATATCACCCGACACAAATGATCGCCGACGTGCTGACCATGCGTGAGCACGCCGACAAGCCGATTCATGAAATCAGCTACGCCTACCTTGGCGATGCGCGCAACAACATGGGTAACTCGCTGCTGTTGATCGGCGCCAAACTCGGCATGGACGTGCGCATCTGCGCGCCGAAAGCCCTGTGGCCACTGGATGATCTGGTTGAGCGTTGCCACAAATATGCCGAAGAAAGTGGCGCACGAATCACCCTGACCGAAGACCCGAAAGCCGCGGTCAAAGGCGTCGACTTCATTCACACCGACGTTTGGGTTTCGATGGGCGAGCCGGTTGAAGCGTGGGCCGAGCGTATCCAGCAACTGCTGCCATACCAGGTCAACGCCGAGCTGATGAAAGCCTCCGGCAACCCGCGCACCAAGTTCATGCACTGCCTGCCGGCGTTCCACAACAGTGATACCAAAGTCGGCAAACAAATCGCCGAACAGTATCCGCACCTGAAAAACGGCATCGAAGTGACCGACGACGTGTTCGAGTCCCCAGCCTGCATCGCCTTCGAGCAAGCGGAAAACCGCATGCACACAATCAAGGCGATCCTGGTCTCGACCCTCGCTGATCTGTAACTGAAATAGCTCCCACTGAAGGAACCGGTTCCAAAGGTGGGAGCGAGCCTGCTCGCGAAAGCGGTGGGTCATTCAACAGAGATGTCGACTGATCTGACGCCTTCGCGAGCAGGCTCGCTCCCACAGGGGATCCCGGTTCCGGCAGGAAGATCGAGTTGTTCGCCTCTCCTCTGATTAGAAGGACATGCACCATGCGTATCGTCGTAGCTCTGGGCGGTAACGCCCTGCTCCGCCGTGGTGAACCGATGACCGCTGACAATCAGCGCGCCAACATCCGCATCGCCACCGAGCAAATCGCCAAAATCCATGCCGGCAACCAACTGGTCATCGCCCACGGCAATGGCCCGCAAGTCGGTCTGCTGTCGCTGCAAGCGGCGGCTTACACCTCCGTCACCCCTTACCCGCTGGACGTGCTCGGTGCCGAAACCGAAGGCATGATCGGCTACATCATTGAACAGGAACTGGGCAACCTGCTCGACTTCGAAGTACCGTTTGCCACCCTGTTGACCCAGGTTGAAGTCGACGCCAATGACCCCGCGTTCAAGAACCCGACCAAGCCGATCGGCCCGGTTTACGACAAGGCCGAAGCGGAAAAACTCGCTGCTGAAAAAGGCTGGGCGATTGCGCCGGACGGCGATAAGTACCGTCGTGTGGTGGCCAGTCCACGACCAAAACGCATCTTCGAAATCCGCCCGATCAAGTGGTTGCTGGACAAGGGCAGCATCGTGATTTGCGCCGGGGGTGGCGGGATTCCGACCATGTATGACGAGAACCGCAACCTCAAGGGTATCGAAGCGGTGATCGACAAAGATCTGTGCTCTTCGCTGCTCGCCGAGCAACTGGAAGCGGATCTGCTGGTGATCGCCACCGACGTCAACGCAGCATTTATCGATTACGGCAAACCAACGCAGAAAGGCATCGCCGAAGCGCACCCGGACGAACTCGAGCGCCTCGGTTTCGCCGCCGGTTCGATGGGGCCGAAGGTGCAGGCAGCCTGCGAATTTGCGCGCCATACTGGCAAGGTCGCGGTGATCGGTTCGCTGGCGGACATCGAAGCGATTGTCCAAGGCACCGCCGGTACACGCGTGACCACAGCGAAGCCTGGCATCACTTACCGATAATTAGAAACGGCGGGGGCAGGCCCAGGGTCTGCCCTCTTTCCATGCCTTGAAAGGAGTTCCTCATGGCCCAGTTTGAACCCGGTCATTTGCACATCGAGCGGCATGCGTTGACCGACGATGACGTCAATTACAACGTCTGCCTCGACTATGAAGTGTTCACCGATCCGCAAAAAGGCAAAGGGATACAGTTCACCCTGCACGGCAATATGCAGGGCAAGGACATGAAGGAAACGTTTTTCCTGCCCAAGGAAGAGGCCTACAACTTCGCCCGCGACGTGACCCGGATTGCCGAAAAATACGGGATTCCCAAGACGCACAGCCAGATCGGCTCGGTGCACAAGCATTACGACTTGATGTTTGAAGACATCCGCAAGCAGCTGAATATGCAGTCCGGGGATCCGGTTAATCCTGAGCATTTCGAGTAACCGTCAAAAGCCCCTCACCCTAGCCCTCTCCCAGAGGGAGAGGGGACTGATTGGGGGATGCTTCAGAATTACGCCGACCTGATCTTGCATCACCGAATCCATAATCGACTGGTTCTTTCAGGTCGATGTCAAATCCCAGACACCTCGGTCGGCCCCCTCTCCCTCCGGGAGAGGGCTGGGGTGAGGGTGTTTTTGATTTAGGGCATACTTGCCACCCTCCGCTCTGCAGATCACTGAACCGCCCCATGCGTATCCACGTCAGTTTCATCGACCGCGTCGGTATCACCCAGGAAGTCCTGGCTATCCTCGGTGGGCGCAACCTCAATCTGGATGCGGTGGAGATGATCCCGCCGAACGTCTATATCGACGCGCCAACCCTGAGCCCGACAGTGCTCGAAGAGCTGAAAGATGCGTTGTTCCGCGTGCTCGGCGTGGAGGCGGTGACCGTGGTCGATATCCTCCCCGGCCAGCGTCGGCACTTGCAACTCGATGCCTTGCTCGCGGCGATGACCGATCCTGTTCTAGCCCTCGACAGCGCCGGCAAAGTCTTGCTCGGCAACCCGGCATTGATCGCCCTCTACGGTCGCGAACCGGCCGGCGAAAGCGTCTCCGAATTGTTCAACGACCCCGGCCTGCTCGACACGCTGCTCGAACACGGCTTCCGTCTGCCGCTGCGCGAAATCACCGTCAACGGTCAGACCTTGCTGCTCGACGCCACGCCAATCACCGACGCCGGCGCCCTGCTCACGTTGTATCAACCCAACCGCATCGGCGAACAACTCTCGGCGCTGCACCACGACCACGCCGAAGGTTTCGATGCGCTGCTCGGCGAATCCCCGGCGATTCGCACCCTCAAGGCCCGTGCTCAACGTGTAGCAGCCCTCGATGCGCCGCTGTTGATTCAAGGCGAAACCGGTACCGGCAAAGAACTGGTCGCCCGCGCCTGCCACGCGATCAGTGCGCGACACAACGCGCCGTTTCTCGCCCTCAACTGCGCAGCGCTGCCGGAGAACCTCGCCGAGAGCGAGCTGTTCGGCTACGCCCCCGGCGCCTTCACCGGGGCGGCGCGTGGCGGCAAACCGGGGCTGATGGAGCTGGCCAACCAGGGCACGGTGTTTCTCGATGAGATCGGCGAAATGTCGCCGTACTTGCAGGCGAAATTGCTGCGCTTCTTGAATGACGGCAGCTTCCGCCGCGTGGGCGGTGATCGAGAGGTCAAGGTCAACGTGCGCATCCTCAGTGCAACCCACCGCGATCTGGAAAAAATGGTCAGCGAAGGGTCGTTCCGTGAGGATCTGTTCTACCGCCTCAACGTGCTCAACGTGGAAGTGCCGCCGCTGCGTGAACGTGGTCAGGACATTCTGCTGCTGGCGCGCTACTTCATGCAGCAGGCTTGCGCGCAGATTCAGCGCCCGGTCTGCCGCCTCGCCCCGGGCACTTACCCGGCGCTGCTCGGCAATCGCTGGCCGGGCAATGTGCGGCAATTGCAGAACGTGATCTTCCGCGCGGCGGCGATTTGCGAAAGCAGCCTGGTGGACATCGGCGACCTCGACATCGCCGGCACCTCGGTGGCGCGGCAGACTGACAGCGATGTCGACAGCCTCGAACAAGCGGTCGAGTCGTTCGAGAAAGCGCTGCTGGAAAAACTCTACGTCAGCTACCCCTCGACCCGGCAACTGGCCAGCCGCCTGCAAACCTCGCATACCGCTATCGCCCATCGGTTGCGCAAGTACGGCATCCCCAACAAACCGTAACTCCTTTTGCACACTTAGCAAATCCGACGCCGCGCCCTTGTAGGAGCAGAGCTTGCTCGCGAAAGCGGCCTTTCAGTTGCAATTAATGGTGACTGACAGACCGCTTTCGCGAGCAAGCTCTGCTCCTACATTTTGAACGGTGTTCCAGATTGTTTTCTGTAGGAGCTGCCGGAGGCTGCGATCTGTTGACTTTGAATGTGTATTGGCCGGGACAAGATCGTAGCCTTCGGCAGCTCCTACAGTCCGGGTTTCCAACCCAAGAATTGTATTTCCTGCTTAAAAGCGACCTTTATCTGTACTGAAAGCGCTACAGTGGAATGATGTCGTTACACCCTCCTCCGATCACCGCTGTGCAAGGCTTTGATCCGGTTCAGCTTTTCTCCTCGCCTTGTGCTGTAGCGATTTCGCTACACGCGCCACTGAGTCACATCCGTAAAAATCATTCAAATCACTGATTTATAAAGATAAATCAACCTTGGCCGCGTTCTTGCTAATCAACCCTTCATAAATAAAGGGCTTCCCTGCCCAAGCCTTCCACCGCGTCCACCAGACGAGTCTGGCCCCTGAGGAGTTTCCATGAGCGAGTTGCGTTTTACTGAAGATCACGAATGGCTGCGCACCGAAGCTGACGGCAGCGTTACTGTCGGCATCACCGCTTTCGCGCAGAACGCCTTGGGCGACGTGGTGTTCGTGCAACTGCCTGAATTGCAGGCGTACGACAAAGGCGCCGAAGCCGCCACCGTGGAATCGGTGAAAGCCGCCAGCGGCGTGTACATGCCCCTCGACGGCGAAGTGCTGGCAACCAACCCGGCGCTGGAAGACAGCCCGGAACTGGTCAACGAAGATCCGCTGGGCGAAGGCTGGTTCTTCCGCTTCCAGCCAAGCGACGCCGCCGCTGTCGGCAAACTGCTCGATCAGGACGCGTACGACCGTCTGATCAAAGCCCAAGCCGAAGCCTGAGGAACACCGACATGACTCAAGTAAACCTTGGCACCGCCAACGAATTCATCGCCCGTCACATCGGCCCGCGCGCCGGTGACGAGCAAGCCATGCTCAACAGCCTCGGCTTCGATTCGCTCGAAGCGCTGAGCGCCAGCGTCATCCCGGAAAGCATCAAGGGCACCAGCGTGCTCGGCATGGACGACGGCCTCAGCGAAGCCGATGCCCTGGCGATGATCAAAGGCATCGCCGGCAAGAATCAGCTGTTCAAGACTTACATCGGCCAGGGCTACTACAACTGCCACACGCCGTCGCCGATCCTGCGTAACCTGCTGGAAAATCCGGCCTGGTACACCGCTTACACCCCGTACCAGCCGGAAATTTCCCAGGGCCGTCTCGAAGCGCTGCTGAACTTCCAGACCATGATCAGCGACCTCACCGGCCTGCCGATCGCCAACGCATCCTTGCTCGACGAAGCCACCGCCGCTGCCGAAGCCATGACCTTCTGCAAACGCCTGAGCAAGAACAAGGGCAGCCACCAATTCTTCGCCTCGATCCACAGCCACCCGCAAACCCTCGACGTGCTGCGCACCCGTGCCGAGCCGCTGGGTATTGAAGTTGTAGTGGGCGATGAGCGTGAACTGACTGACGTGACGCCGTTCTTCGGCGCGCTGCTGCAATACCCGGCCGCCAACGGTGATGTGTTCGACTACCGCGAACTGACCGAACGCTTCCACGCCGCCAACGCGTTGGTGGCCGTGGCCGCTGACTTGCTGGCCCTGACCCTGCTGACCGCCCCGGGCGAATTCGGCGCTGACGTCGCCATCGGTTCGGCACAACGCTTCGGCGTGCCGCTGGGCTTCGGTGGCCCGCACGCCGCTTACTTCTCCACCAAAGATGCGTTCAAGCGCGACATGCCGGGCCGTCTGGTCGGCGTTTCGGTTGACCGTTTCGGCAAGCCGGCCCTGCGCCTGGCGATGCAAACCCGCGAGCAACACATCCGTCGCGAGAAGGCCACTTCGAACATCTGCACCGCACAGGTTCTGTTGGCCAACATCGCCAGCATGTACGCCGTCTACCACGGCCCGAAAGGCCTGACGCAGATCGCCAACCGCGTGCATCACCTGACCGCGATTCTGGCCAAGGGCCTGACCGCGCTGGGCGCGACAGTTGAACAAGCCAGCTTCTTCGACACCCTGACCGTAGCCACCGGCGCACAAACCGCCGCACTGCACGACAAGGCGCACGCTGCGCAGATCAACCTGCGCGTGGTCGACGCTCAGCGTCTGGGCCTGTCGGTCGATGAAACCACCACCCAGGCGGATATCGAAACCCTGTGGGGCCTGTTCGCCGACGGCAAGACCCTGCCGGACTTCGCTGCGCTGGCCGCTTCGGTACAGAGCACCATTCCTGCTTCGTTGGTGCGTCAGTCGCCAATCCTCAGCCACCCGGTGTTCAACCGTTATCACTCGGAAACCGAGCTGATGCGCTACCTGCGCAAACTGGCAGACAAGGATCTGGCCCTGGATCGCACCATGATCCCGCTGGGCTCGTGCACCATGAAACTCAACGCCGCCAGCGAAATGATCCCGGTGACCTGGGCTGAATTCGGTGCCCTGCACCCGTTCGCCCCAGCCGCACAGAGCGCCGGTTACCAGCAACTGACCGACGAACTGGAAGCGATGCTCTGCGCCGCCACCGGTTACGACGCGATCTCGCTGCAACCGAACGCCGGTTCGCAAGGTGAATACGCTGGCCTGTTGGCGATTCGTGCTTATCACCAGAGCCGTGGCGATGAGCGTCGCGACATCTGCCTGATCCCGTCGTCCGCCCACGGCACCAACCCGGCCACCGCCAACATGGCTGGCATGCGCGTTGTCGTGACTGCGTGCGATGCGCGTGGCAACGTCGACATCGAAGACCTGCGCGCCAAAGCCATCGAGCACCGCGAACACCTCGCCGCGCTGATGATCACCTACCCGTCGACCCACGGCGTGTTCGAAGAAGGCATCCGCGAAATCTG
>NZ_JBIVMX010000036.1:41380-50123 GCF_044753305.1 Pseudomonas sp. NPDC088429
GCGGCCAGGTGTACATCGACGGCGCCAATATGAACGCGATGGTCGGCCTGTGCGCACCGGGCAAGTTCGGCGGCGACGTCTCGCACCTGAACCTGCACAAAACCTTCTGCATCCCCCACGGCGGTGGCGGCCCGGGCGTCGGCCCGATTGGCGTCAAGTCGCACCTGACGCCGTTCCTGCCTGGCCACGGCCAGATGGAGCGCAAGGAAGGCGCGGTCTGCGCGGCACCGTTCGGCAGCGCGAGCATTCTGCCGATCACCTGGATGTACATTCGCATGATGGGCGGCGCCGGTCTGAAGCGCGCTTCGCAACTGGCGATCCTCAATGCCAACTACATTTCCCGTCGCCTCGAAGAGCACTACCCAGTGCTGTACACCGGCAGCAACGGTCTGGTGGCGCACGAGTGCATTCTGGATCTGCGTCCATTGAAAGACAGCAGCGGCATCAGCGTTGATGACGTCGCCAAGCGCCTGATCGACTTCGGCTTCCACGCGCCGACCATGTCGTTCCCGGTCGCCGGCACGCTGATGATCGAGCCGACCGAAAGCGAATCCAAGGAAGAACTGGATCGCTTCTGCGACGCCATGATCCGCATCCGCGAAGAAATCCGCGCGGTGGAAAACGGCACGCTGGACAAGGACGACAACCCGCTGAAAAACGCTCCGCACACCGCAGCGGAACTGGTTGGCGAGTGGACGCACCCGTACAGCCGCGAGCAAGCCGTTTACCCGGTTGCATCGTTGGTTGAAGGCAAATACTGGCCTCCGGTCGGTCGTGTCGACAACGTCTTCGGCGACCGCAACCTCGTCTGCGCCTGCCCGTCGATCGAAAGCTACGCTTAAACGTGTTGGGGGCGAATTTCTCGCCCCCACCGCCTCACCTTTAGGAGCTGCCGAAGGCTGCGATCTTTTGATCTTGCTGTTGAAAGATCAGGATCAAAAGATCGCAGCCTTCGGCAGCTCCTACAGGGGGATGTAACCAGCCTGATGTTTCGCCAATTCCTATAACAAGAAACCGGAGAACCACTCATGTCGTTAAGCGTGTTCGACCTGTTCAAGATTGGCATCGGCCCCTCCAGTTCCCACACCGTCGGCCCGATGCGTGCTGCTGCGCGTTTTGCCGAAGGTTTACGCCGTGAAAACCTGCTGACGGCCACCGCCAGCGTTCGTGTCGAGTTGTACGGTTCCCTCGGTGCCACTGGCAAAGGCCACGGCAGCGACAAAGCCGTGCTGCTCGGCCTCGAAGGCGAACATCCCGACACTGTTGATACCGAAACCGTCGCCGCGCGCCTGCAGGAAATTCGCGGCAACGCTCGCTTGAACCTGCTCGGTGAACACAGCATTGCGTTCAACGAGAAAGAACACCTGGCGATGATCCGCAAGCCGCTGGCCTACCACCCCAACGGCATGATCTTCCGCACCTTCGATGCGGCCGGGTTGCAGATCCGCAGCCGCGAGTACTACTCGGTCGGTGGTGGTTTTGTCGTCGATGAAGACGCAGCCGGTGCCGATCGCATCGTCGAAGACGCGACGCCGCTGACCTTCCCGTTCAAAAGTGCCAAGGATTTGCTCAGCCATTGCACCACCTATGGTCTGTCGATCAGTCAGGTGATGCTGACCAACGAAAGCGCCTGGCGCCCGGAAGCGGAAACCCGCGCCGGCCTGCTGAACATCTGGCAAGTGATGCAGGACTGCGTCGCTGCCGGTTGCCGTAACGAAGGTATCTTGCCCGGTGGCTTGAAGGTCAAACGCCGAGCGGCAGCGCTGCATCGGCAACTGTGCAAGAACCCGGAATCAGCATTGCGCGATCCGTTGTCGGTGCTCGACTGGGTCAACCTGTACGCCTTGGCAGTGAATGAAGAAAACGCCAACGGCGGCCGCGTGGTCACCGCACCCACCAACGGCGCGGCGGGGATTATTCCGGCGGTGCTGCATTACTACATGCGTTTTATCCCCGGCGCGAATGACGACGGCGTGGTGCGGTTTCTGCTGACCGCTGCGGCCATCGGCATTCTCTACAAGGAAAACGCCTCGATCTCCGGCGCCGAAGTCGGCTGCCAAGGTGAAGTCGGCGTGGCCTGTTCTATGGCCGCCGGCGCGTTGTGTGAAGTGCTCGGTGGCAGTGTTCAGCAAGTTGAGAACGCCGCAGAAATCGGCATGGAGCACAACCTCGGCCTCACCTGCGATCCGATTGGCGGACTGGTGCAGGTGCCGTGCATCGAGCGCAATGCGATGGGCTCGGTGAAAGCCATCAATGCGGTGCGCATGGCCATGCGCGGCGACGGCCAGCATTTCGTCTCCCTCGACAAAGTCATCCGCACCATGCGCCAGACCGGCGCCGACATGAAAAGCAAATACAAAGAGACCGCGCGCGGCGGTCTGGCGGTCAACATTATTGAATGCTGAACCTTATTTAACGTCGCCTCCCTCAGGGAGACGATCGCACTTAGCCCCCTCTCCCTCCGGGAGAGCAACGTAACTAACTCCCTCTCCCTCCGGGAGAGGGCTGGGGTGAGGGGCTTTTGATCTTGATCTTGCCCTTACCCCAAACCCAAATTTCCAAGGAGCCACGCATGTCCACCGAACAACTGTCGAAAACTCCACTTCACGCCCTGCACATCGAACTCGGCGCCCGCATGGTGCCCTTCGCCGGCTACGACATGCCGGTGCAATACCCGCTCGGCGTGATGAAAGAACACCAGCACACCCGTGAACACGCCGGGCTGTTCGACGTCTCGCACATGGGCCAGATCCGCCTGACCGGCGCCAACGCCGCCAAAGCCCTGGAAACCCTGGTGCCGGTGGACATCATCGACCTGCCGGTGGGCATGCAGCGTTACGCCATGTTCACCAACGAGACCGGCGGCATCCTCGATGACCTGATGGTCGCCAACCTCGGCAACGACGAACTGTTCCTGGTGGTCAACGCCGCGTGCAAGGATCAGGATCTCGCCCATCTGCAAAAACACATCGGCGATCAGTGCACCATTACAGAGCTGTTCGAAGAGCGCGCCCTGCTGGCGCTGCAAGGCCCGGCAGCCGTTACGGTGCTGGCGCGCCTTGCACCTGAAGTCGCGAAGATGACCTTCATGCAATTCAACCGCGTGTCGTTGCTGGGCGTGGACTGCTTCGTCAGCCGCTCGGGCTACACCGGTGAAGACGGTTTCGAAATCTCCGTTCCTGCCGCCGATGCGGCAAAACTCGCCCGTGCCCTACTCGCCGAACCGGAAGTCCAGGCCATCGGCCTCGGCGCCCGCGATTCGTTGCGCCTCGAAGCCGGCCTGTGCCTGTACGGTCACGACATGAACACCGAAACCACACCGATCGAAGCCAGCCTGTTGTGGGCGATCTCCAAGCCCCGTCGTGCTGACGGCGCGCGGGCCGGTGGTTTCCCGGGTACAGAGCAGGTATTCGCACAGCAACAGAATGGCGTCGCACGTAAACGCGTCGGCCTGCTACCGCAAGAACGTACCCCGGTGCGCGAAGGCGCTGAAATCGTCAACGAAGCCGGCGAGATCATCGGCAGCGTGTGCAGCGGCGGTTTCGGTCCGACTCTCGGCGGGCCTTTGGCGATGGGTTACCTCGACAAGGCTTACAACGCGATCGATACCGTCGTATGGGCCATCGTGCGTGGGAAAAAGGTGCCAATGCTTGTAAGCAAAATGCCATTTGTTCCGCAACGCTACTACCGTGGTTGATTGACTGTTTCTATAAGTAACGCGGTTGCGTTAAACGTGCACTAATGTGTAACGCAACCGCCATAAAACAGTGCATCTCCCACCCTTCTATTCGAATATGAACTTTGCTTATAACGTTCGAAAACAATTGAACAAGCGAATCGCCTAAGCCGCACTAGTGAACTGACTAATTGCCATCAAGCGTAGGCAAACCGGGGCCTTCACGGGGGCTTGTTTTTTCTCCCGTAGTTGGCGTAGAGTTTGTTCACTGTGTTTGCATGGGTCAGCTTTGAATCGTGACCTGGGCAGTAGCCTACAAGTTAGCTACATCCCGTTCGACGTCTTCTTACTCTCCTGCAACCAGCCCCAGTACTCTTTCATGTGAAAGAGACTGTCATTAATTTTTGCGTCAAAGGAAATAAGAAATGTCCACACGTCAGAGCGGTACCGTCAAGTGGTTTAACGACGAGAAAGGTTTTGGTTTTATCACTCCAGAAAGCGGTCCGGATCTGTTCGTGCATTTCCGCGCCATTCAGGGCAACGGCTTCAAGAGCCTGAAAGAAGGCCAGAAAGTGACTTTCGTTGCTGTGCAAGGCCAGAAAGGCATGCAGGCTGACGAAGTACAAGCAGAAGCCTAATCTTCTGTAACGAAAAAGCCCCTGATATTGATATCAGGGGCTTT
This sequence comes from Pseudomonas sp. NPDC088429, assembly GCF_044753305.1. Classification (NCBI taxonomy): domain Bacteria; kingdom Pseudomonadati; phylum Pseudomonadota; class Gammaproteobacteria; order Pseudomonadales; family Pseudomonadaceae; genus Pseudomonas; species Pseudomonas sp. NPDC088429. Next base: position 45,739 of record NZ_JBIVMX010000036.1, read on the forward strand.
TTTGTGCGCGCGAACCCGTAAAATGGCGCTTCCTTTCGCGTCCAGAGGCTGCCATGTCGAAAAACCTGCTCACGCCCCAGGGCGATTTTCCTGCCGTTGGCCTGGGCCGTCGTCTGGCCGCGATGTTCTATGACTTTCTGCTGTGCACGGCACTGTTGATCGTCACCGGTTTCATTTACAAACTGATCCAGGCCGCGATCATCGGCGAAGAACGCCTGCGCGTGCTGACCGATGCCGGAAAAATGGACGGCGATCCGCTGTATTCGACGGTACTGTTGTTGGTGCTGTTTGGATTCTTTGCCAAGTTCTGGACACATGGCGGGCAGACACTGGGCATGCAGGTGTGGGGGATTCGCGTGCAAAACGCGGATGGCAGCGCGATCAGCCTGTGGCAGGCACTGTTGCGGTTTATGGTGTCGATTGCGTCGTGGCTGTGCGTGGGGCTGGGTTTCTTCTGGTCGCTGTACGACAAGCAGAAACGCACGTGGCATGACATCTATTCGGATACGCGCGTGGTGCGAATCCCGAAGAAGACCAAGTAACTTCCAGACACTGAATACGAATGTAGGAGTGAGCCTGCTCGCGATCGCGGTATGTCAGTCAACATATTCGTTGTTTGACACGCCGCGATCGCGAGCAGGCTCACTCCTACAGGTTTTGTGTTGTATCTGAAAAATCTCAGGCGTTACCGGCCAACTTCATCCGTGCAGCCTGGGTGAAGTCGAGCATGCGCTTCAACGGACGAATCGCCTGCGGAATCAGCGCCGGATCAACAAAGATCTCGTTCGTGCCTTCCTTCAAGCTCTTCAGCGTGCGCTCAAGGGTGTTCATGGCCATCCACGGGCAATGTGCGCAACTGCGGCAAGCTGCGCCGTTACCGGCGGTTGGCGCCTCGATGAAGACCTTGTCCGGGCACAGCTGTTGCATCTTGTAGAAGATGCCACGGTCCGTCGCGACGATCAGCGTCTTGTTCGGCAACGACTGTGCAGCGGCAATCAGCTGACTGGTTGAGCCCACGGCGTCTGCCAGCTCAATCACCGAGGTCGGTGACTCCGGGTGCACCAGAATCGCGGCGTCCGGGTACAGCGCTTTCATGTCTTCGAGCTGCTTGGACTTGAACTCCTCGTGGACGATACAGGCACCGTCCCACAACAGCATGTCGGCGCCAGTCTTGCGCTGGATGTACGTCCCCAGGTGCTTGTCAGGGCCCCAGATAATCGTCTCGCCGTTGTCCATCAGGCTTTCGACGATCTCCAGCGCGCAACTCGATGTCACCACCCAGTCGGCTCGCGCTTTAACAGCAGCGGAGGTGTTGGCGTAGACCACCACCGTACGCTCCGGGTGCTGATCGCAGAACGCCGAGAACTCATCGACCGGGCAACCCAGATCCAGCGAGCAGGTTGCCTCAAGCGTCGGCATCAGCACGCGTTTTTCCGGGTTGAGAATCTTCGCGGTCTCGCCCATGAACTTCACGCCGGCGACCACCACGGTCTTGGCCGGGTGGGCGTTACCGAAGCGCGCCATTTCCAGGGAGTCGGACACGCAACCGCCGGTTTCTTCGGCCAGAGCCTGAATCACCGGGTCGCAATAAAAGTGGGCAACCAGCACCGCGTCCTGAGCCTTGAGCTCGGCGGCGATGGCGGCACGGTAATAAGCCTCTTCCTCAGCCGTCAGCGGTTTGGGCTGCTTGGCATCGAGGTGGGCTTGAACCAGAAGGCGTTCGGAAATCTGCGTCATGTTCGCAAGACCTGCAGGCGCGTTCGCGCGAAAGTCGAGTATACACCCGGCTCCGGACCGCTTGAGGGTACCGCCGGGAGAGTGAGTATTATCAGGCACGGACAGCATTGAAGCTGCGCAAGGCTACAGAATATCCCGTTGATACAAAAGATCATTCTGACCTGCGTCAGCGCTGCTGACACTGAAACGACGCGGGGCCGAATTGCAGGCAAAAAAAAACCCGGAAATCCTCACTTGCGTGGGCCTTCCGGATTTTCTAAACCGCCAAAAATGGTGGGTCGTGTGGGATTCGAACCTACGACCAATTGGTTAAAAGCCAACTGCTCTACCAACTGAGCTAACGACCCGCTGTGTGGTGGCGCGTATAATACTGATTTTTAAGGACTATTCAACACCTTTTTGAAAATAATCAAAAATAAGGTGTTGGGTCGTCCACACCAGCGGCCGCGAAGCCTTCCGCACGCAGGCGGCAGCTGTCGCATTTGGCGCACGCGCGGCCTTCATCGTCGGCCTGATAGCAGGAAACGGTGAGACCATAATCAACGCCCAGCTTCACGCCGGCCTGGACGATCTGCGCCTTGCTCAGGTTCTGCAACGGCGCCTGGATGCGGAAGCCATTGCCTTCCACGCCAGCCTTGGTTGCCAGGTTGGCCATGCGCTCGAACGACTCGATGAACTCGGGACGGCAATCCGGGTAACCGGAATAGTCCACCGCGTTGACACCGATAAAGATGTCGCGCGCGCCAAGCACTTCTGCCCAACCCAATGCCAACGACAGGAACACGGTGTTACGTGCCGGCACGTAGGTCACCGGAATGCCTTCGCCGAGTTCTTCTGGAATGTCGATGCTGGTGTCGGTCAGGGCCGAGCCGCCCATGCCGTTCAGGTTCAGGCCAATCACTTTGTGCTCGACCACACCCAAATCGCGGGCGACGCGTGCAGCGGCGTGCAATTCGGCGTGGGAGCGCTGACCGTAGTCGAAGCTCATGGTGTAGCAGGCGTAACCTTCAGCGCGGGCCATGGCCACGACCGTTGCCGAGTCGAGACCACCGGACAGCAGGATTACCGCACGTTTTTCGTTAGTGTTCAGTTGTTCAGTCATATCAGCGCCCCGGCTCATCATTCCATAGATATTTATGCAGCTGCAGTTGCAACCGCACTGGCAGGTTGTCTGCCACCACCCAGTCCGCCAGATCCCTGGCATTGAGGTCATGATGACTTGGCGAAAACAGCACTTCGCCCGCACGTCGATCAAGCCCGTACTGAATCAGTTTCGATACCGCCCAGTCATAGTCTTCCCGCGAGCAGATGACAAACTTCACCTGATCGTTGGGGGTCAGCAATTCGATATTTTCGTAACGGTTGCGATGGGCTTCTTTCGAACCCGGCGTTTTCAGGTCAACCACGCGACTGACGCGCGGATCGACCGCCGAGACGTCGAGGGCGCCGCTGGTTTCCAGCGAGACCTCGTAACCGGCATCACACAACTGTTTAAGCAGAGGAATGGCATTGGGTTGTGCCAGCGGCTCACCGCCGGTGACACAAACGTAGCGCGGACGAAATCCGGCCACTTGCTCGAGGATGTCGTCGAGGCTGCGCACGGTGCCGCCACTGAACGCATAGGCGCTGTCGCAGTATTGGCAACGCAAAGGGCAACCGGTCAGGCGCACAAAAACAGTAGGCAGCCCGGCAGTCCGCGTTTCCCCCTGCAAAGAGTAGAAAACTTCGGTGATTCTCAATGTGTCTTGCATAGTCGCCACGGGCGTAACAGCTAAACAGGCTGTCCGCCTCCGTCAGGCACTTCAGGCAATCCCGCCAACGCGTAGACCGCAAGAAGCGTGTTTCAGAAAAAGGGCGTGAATTCTAACGAAAAAACCCGCGACAAGCGCGGGTTTCTTCTTGAAAGGTCAAACGGCCTTACATGCGTTGCAGATCGCGTTGGGCCAACTGAGCGGCGGAGGTACCCGGATATTGGGCCACCACCTGCTGCAGAATGCCTTTGACCTTGTCGGTGTGACCAAGGCGGCGCTCTACATCAGCCAGCTTGTACAGCGAATCCGGCACTTTGGCGTGCTTGGGATACAGCTGCGAAACCTTGGCGAAAGCCTGACCCGCACCTTGCAGATCGCCTTTGGCCAGGTTCACTTCGCCCAACCAGTACTGGGCGTTGCCCGCGTATTGGCTGTTCGGGTATTTGCGCAGGAAAGCGGCAAAAGCCTGGCTGGCCTTGTCGAAATCCTTGGCTTTGATCAGGTCGAAAGCGGCATCGTAATACAGCTTTTCTTTGGCCGGATCAGCCGGTTCGCTACCCGCGGCCGGGGCCTGGGTTGCTGCAGCAGCAGCCCCTGCACCAGCGGCAGCACCGGCAGCAGCGCTTGCGTCGCCACCGGCAGAAGAATTCTCGGGAGTCGCGGCAGGTGCAGCACCGGATCCTATGCGCCGATCAAGATCCTGGTATCGCTCCAGGGATTCCTGCTTCATGCGCGCAACCTGATTCTGCAGTTCTTCAATCACGCCTTGCTGGCGCGAGATCTGATCCTGCATCTGTTGCAATTGGTTGAACAGCATGCCTTGTGCCGAGGCAGGGGCCGAAGCCGCTCCCCCGGCATAGGCGCCGTTCGTACCGTAACCTGCAGGCGGATAACTGC
>NZ_JBIVMX010000037.1:0-49785 GCF_044753305.1 Pseudomonas sp. NPDC088429
CGTCTGGCCTTGTGGGCAGACGATTTAAAATTCTTGGATTGCCGACAGGTTGTTCCGGCGGCGTGTAGTTTTACTACAAATCTTTGAGCATTTCAGCCTTTCGGATGTATAGACGAGTAGTAAAACTACAGATGAAAGGCTTGTGGCCTCTGACTGCGTTGTGAGAATAATCGTTAAGGTTGGTCGATTACCATCCGTAAAAGGTGAAACTTTGATGCTGGATGCTAAAGAAGAAGAAATTTCAGCTATTTCTAACTTTTGTTCGACAGTCCTTCAGGTAGCGGGTTTTCACCATTCACTACAAGCGGCTGATTACACGCCGATCAAGGATAGACCATGACCCTGCCCGTGCTTGCCGAACTGCCTGCCATCCTCCTGCCGTTGGTCACTCGATCCGAACAGTCGTTCCGTACGGCCGTCGCCGAACTGGAAGACGATCACGGCTTCTCGACCTGGACGCCAGAACGCTGGGCGCAATTCGCCCGCGTCACCGCTGCCAGCGAGTTCGTCATTGAACAGAGCGTTCGTGACCCTTTGATGTTGCTCGCGCTGGTGCAGTCTGGCGAACTCGACCGGCCGTTCGCACCGGGTGAATTGTGTGCGCAGATTTCCGCTGCGGTGAACGCGGCACAGACCGAAGACGAACTCGGTCGCGCCCTGCGTCGCCAACGGGCGCGCCATCAAGTACGGATCATCTGGCGTGACCTTACCCGTCAGGCTGATCTGGTGCAGACCTGCCGCGATCTCTCGGACATGGCCGACGCCACCATCGATCAAGCCTATCAATGGTTGTACAGCCGCCATTGCGAACAATTTGGCACGCCGACCGGCCGCCGCAGCGGTGAGCCGCAGCCCATGGTCATCCTTGGCATGGGCAAGCTCGGCGCGGTCGAGCTGAATTTGTCTTCCGACATCGATTTGATTTTTGCCTACCCCGAGGGCGGCGAAACGGTGGGCGTGAAGCGCTCGCTGGATAATCAGGAATTTTTCATTCGTCTCGGCCAGCGCCTGATCAAGGCGCTGGATCCGATGACCGTCGACGGCTTTGTGTTCCGCGTCGACATGCGCCTGCGCCCGTACGGTTCCTCCGGCGCGCTGGTGCTGAGCTTCAATGCGCTGGAACAGTATTACCAGGACCAGGGCCGCGACTGGGAACGCTACGCGATGATCAAGGCGCGGGTGGTGGCCGGCGATCAGGTCGCGGGCGCGCAGTTGCTCGACATGCTGCGGCCATTTGTCTATCGGCGTTACCTGGACTTCTCGGCGATCGAAGCGCTGCGCACCATGAAGCAGCTCATCCAGCAGGAAGTGCGGCGCAAAGGCATGGCCGACAACATCAAGCTGGGCTCCGGCGGAATTCGTGAGGTCGAGTTTATTGCTCAGGCCTTTCAGTTGATCCACGGTGGCCGCGACCTGAGTCTGCAACAGCGTCCTCTATTAAAGGTGTTGAGCACGCTGGAAGGGCAGGGCTACCTGCCGCCAGCGGTGATCAGCGAGTTGCGTGAAGGTTACGAATTTCTGCGTTACACCGAGCACGCGATTCAAGCGATTGCCGACCGTCAAACGCAAATGCTGCCGGACGGCGCGCAGGATCAAGCGCGCATTGCTTTCATGCTCGGCTTTGCCGATTGGGAGGCTTTCCACGAGAAGCTGATGTTCTGGCGTGGCCGCGTCGCTTGGCACTTTGCACAAGTGATTGCCGATCCCGATGAGGAAGAAGGCACCGAAAGCGAAGTGGTGGTCGGCGGTGAATGGTTGCCGTTGTGGGAAGAGGAGCAGGACGAAGAGGCGGCTTGCCGACAGCTGGAAGAGGGCGGTTTCGCTGATGCCAGCAAAGCCCTGAAGGCACTGGCCGGTTTGCGCGGCAGCCCGCAATTGCGCGCGATGCAGCGGCTAGGGCGCGAGCGCCTTGATGCGTTTATTCCGCGCCTGTTGGCGCAAGCGGTTGAGCATGCCAATCCGGATCTGGTGCTTGAGCGCGTATTGCCGCTGGTGGAAGCGGTCGCTCGGCGTTCGGCTTATCTGGTCTTGCTCACGGAAAACCCCGGTGCGCTGCGGCGCTTGCTGACGTTGTGCGCGGCGAGCCCGTGGATTGCTGAGCAGATCACTCGCTTCCCGCTGCTGATGGATGAATTGCTCAACGAAGGGCGTTTGTTCAAACCGCCCCTGGCGCCGGAATTGGCCGCCGAATTGCGCGAGCGGCTGACGCGAATCCCCGAAGACGACCTCGAACAACAAATGGAAGCCCTGCGTCATTTCAAATTGGCACACCGTTTGCGCGTCGCCGCCTCGGAAATCGCCGGCAGCCTGCCGTTGATGAAAGTCAGCGATTACCTGACTTGGCTCGCTGAGGCGATTCTTGAACAAGTGCTGGCCCTGGCCTGGCGCCAGACCGTTGCCAAACACGGCACGCCGCTGCGCACCGACGGCACCTTGTGCGATCCCGGCTTCATCATTGTCGGTTACGGGAAAGTCGGCGGGCTGGAACTGGGGCATGGTTCCGATCTGGATCTGGTGTTTATCCATGACGGTGATCCGCAGGCGGAAACCGACGGGGCCAAGCCGATTGATGGCGCGCAGTTCTTTACCCGGCTGGGGCAGCGGATCATTCACTTGCTGACGGCGCAGACCAACTCGGGCCAGCTCTATGAAGTGGACATGCGTTTGCGGCCGTCCGGTGCTTCCGGGCTGTTGGTGAGTTCGCTCGGCGCGTTTGCTCGCTATCAGGAAAATGAAGCGTGGACGTGGGAGCATCAGGCTCTGGTGCGGGCGCGGGTGCTGGTCGGCAGTCAGGATGTTGGCAAAGCGTTCGAGAAGGTTCGCGCGCAGGTGTTGGGCAAATCCCGTGATCTGGCGAAGTTGCAACAGGAAGTCAGCGAGATGCGCGCGAAGATGCGCGACAACCTCGGCACCAAGAGCACCGCGGCCGGCACAGCGGCGAATGCCTTCGACGCCACGGCGCCGTTCGACCTCAAGCAGGACGCCGGAGGTATCGTCGATATTGAATTTATGGTGCAATACGCGGCCCTGGCGTGGTCGCACAACCACCCGCCATTGCTGCGCTGGACCGATAACATCCGCATCACGGAAGAGCTGGAACACGAAGGGCTGATGCCTGCCGAAGACGCCAGCCTGTTGCGCGAGGCCTACAAAGCCTACCGCTCCGCCGCCCACCGGCAGGCCTTGCAGAAGGACCCGGGGGTGATCGCAGGCGACCAGTTTGTCGAAGAACGGCGACAGGTGTTGCGGATCTGGAAAGAGATGGGGCTAAGCTGAAAACAGTTTATGCAGCACCCAATACCCTGTGGGAGCGAGCTTGCTCGCGAAGACGGAGTGTCAGGCAACATTGATTTCGGATGTACCGGCCCCTTCGCGAGCGAGCTCGCTCCCACAGTGATCTGCGCTAAAACGCAGATATGTGAACAGATGCAAAACCCTGTGGGAGCGAGCTTGCTCGCGAAGGCGGAGTGTCAGGCAGCATTGATTTTGGATGTGCTTGCCTCTTCGCGAGCAGGCTCACTCCTACAATAGATCTGCGCTGAAATGCAGCTGTTGGAACGGATGCAAAACCCTGTGGGAGCTGGCTTGCCAGCGATAGCGGAGTATCAGACGACAATAATGTTGAATGTGAAGACCCTTTCGCGAGCAGGCTCGCTCCCACAGTAGATCTACAGTATTTGTAGAATTCTCGAGGCGGGGAGGCGTAATTGCCTCCCCGGTTCGTTTTTGGAAACCACATGAATATTCTGATCGTTGGGCCCAGTTGGGTCGGTGACATGGTGATGGCGCAGACACTGTTTCAGTGTCTCAAACAGCGCCACCCGCAATGCGAAATCGACGTGCTGGCCCCCGAGTGGAGCCGGCCGATCCTTGAGCGCATGCCCGAAGTGCGCCAGGCCTTGAGCTTCCCGCTCGGCCATGGCGCGCTGGAATTGGCGACGCGTCGGCGCATCGGCAAATCCCTGCGCGGCCAGTACGATCAAGCGATCCTGCTGCCCAACTCGCTGAAATCAGCGCTGGTGCCGTTTTTCGCCGGCATCCCGAAACGCACCGGCTGGCGTGGCGAATTCCGTTACGGCTTGCTCAACGACGTGCGCACCCTCGACAAAGAACGCTATCCGCTGATGATCGAGCGTTTCATGGCCTTGGCCTATGAGCCGAACGCCGAGCTGCCGAAACCCTATCCACGTCCAAGCCTGCAAATCGACCCGGTCACCCGCGAAGCGGCGCTGGCCAAGTTCGGCCTGAGCCTCGATCGCCCGGTATTGGCCCTGTGCCCCGGCGCCGAGTTCGGCGAGTCCAAACGCTGGCCGTCCGAGCATTACGCCAAAGTCGCCGAAGCGCGTATCCGCGAAGGCTGGCAAGTGTGGCTGTTCGGCTCGAAAAACGATCACGCGGTCGGCGAAGACATTCGCGCCCGATTGATCCCGGGCCTGCGCGAAGAATCGGTCAACCTCAGTGGCGGCACCTCGCTGGCCGAAGCCATCGACCTAATGTCCTGCGCCGACTCGGTGGTCTCCAATGACTCCGGCCTGATGCACGTCGCCGCCGCCCTGAATCGTCCATTGGTCGCGGTCTACGGCTCAACCTCGCCGGGCTTCACCCCGCCGTTGGCCGAGCACGTCGAAGTGGTTCGCCTTGGTCTCGATTGCAGCCCATGCTTCGACCGTACCTGCCGCTTCGGCCATTACAACTGCCTGCGCCAGCTGATGCCGGACGCGGTCAACGATGCCTTGCAGAAATTGCAGGGCTCCGTGGTCGAGGTTCATTAAGTTGCGGGTACTGTTGATCAAGACTTCATCGCTGGGCGACGTGATTCATGCGTTGCCGGCGCTGACCGACGCCGCCAGGGCGATCCCCGGGATCAAATTCGACTGGGTCGTTGAAGAAGGTTTTGCCGAGATCCCGACCTGGCACCCGGCCGTCGACAAAGTGATTCCGGTGGCGATCCGCCGCTGGCGCAAAAACCTCTGGAAAACCATCACCAGCGGCGAGTGGAAACGCTTCAAACAAAGCGTGCGCGCCAACAAATACGACTTGGTGATCGACGCTCAAGGCCTGCTGAAAAGCGCCTGGCTGACCCGTTACGTCAAAGCGCCGGTGGCCGGACTCGACAAAGGTTCGGCCCGTGAGCCGATGGCCGCGCGTTTTTACGATCGCAAACTGGCCGTGGCCCGTGGCCAACATGCCGTCGAACGCGTGCGCCAACTGTTCGCCATCGCCCTCGGTTACGACCTGCCAAAAGGCTTGGGCGACTACGGCCTCAACGTCGAGCGTCTGGTCGAACTGCCGCGCAAAAACGCCTTTGTGGTGTTCCTGCACGGCACCACGTGGGACACCAAACACTGGCCGGAAGCCTACTGGCGTGAACTGACCGAACGCGTCGGTTACCTTGGCGTCGGCGTCAAGCTGCCGTGGGGCAACCCGCAGGAAAAGGCCCGCGCCGAACGCATCGCCGCCGGTTTCAAACATGCCGAAGTGCTGCCGAAACTCAATCTGGCCGGCGTCGGCAAAGTCCTCGCCGGCGCGCAAGCCTGCGTGGCGGTGGACACCGGCCTCGGCCATTTGGCAGCGGCACTGGACGTGCCGACCATTTCGCTGTTCGGCCCGACCAACCCGGGCCTGACCGGCGCTTACGGCAAACTGCAGATTCACCTGGCCAGCGACTTCCCGTGCGCGCCGTGCCTGCAAAAGAAATGTACCTATCAACCGACCGCGCAGGATGCCCGTCAGTTTGACCTGAAGCGTGAACAGCCTCTGTGCTTTACGCGTCTGAACCCCGAGCGTGTCGCCAGCCGACTGAGCACGTTGTTAATGGCTGAGGAGCTGCGCTGATGCAATTGGCATTCGTCCTGTACAAATATTTCCCGTTCGGTGGCTTGCAGCGCGACTTCATGCGCATCGCCCTCGAATGCCAGAAACGCGGGCATCAGATCCGCGTCTACACGCTGATCTGGGAAGGCGACGTGCCGCCCGGTTTTGAAGTGCTGGTGGCCCCGGTGAAAGCCTTCTTCAATCATCGTCGCAACGAAAAACTCAGTGCGTGGATGGAAGCGGATCTGGCCAAGCGCCCGGTTGATCGCCTGATCGGCTTCAACAAGATGCCCGGTCTGGACGTTTATTACGCCGCCGACGGCTGCTTCGAAGACAAGGCGCAGAACCTGCGCAATTCGCTGTACCGCCGCTGGGGCCGCTATCGCCACTTCGCCGAATACGAGCGCGCGGTGTTCGCCAAAGATGCGAAGACTGAAGTGCTGATGATTTCCGAAGTGCAGCAGCCGTTGTTCATCAAGCATTACGACACGCCGCTTGAGCGCTTCCACTTGCTGCCACCGGGCATCGCTCAGGATCGTCGCCGTCCGGCAGACGCTGACGAAATTCGCGCCGGTTTCCGCGCCGAATTCAATCTGAAGGATGACGAGCTGCTGCTGGTGCAGATCGGTTCCGGCTTCAAGACCAAGGGCGTTGATCGCAGCCTGAAAGCACTGGCCGCATTGCCCGCCGAACTGAAGAAGCGCACGCGGCTGTTTGTAATCGGCCAGGATGACCCCAAATTATTCCAGATGCAGAGCGCGACGTTGGGTCTGGGCGATAACGTCACGTTCCTCAAAGGGCGCAGCGATATCCCGCGTTTCCTGCTCGGCGCCGACCTGTTGATTCACCCGGCGTACAACGAAAACACCGGTACTGTGTTGCTTGAAGCGCTGGTCGCCGGCTTGCCGGTGCTGGTCAGTGCGGTCTGCGGTTATGCCCATTACATCGCCGAGGCCGACGCCGGGCGAGTGCTGGACGAGCCGTTCGATCAAGCGCAGTTGACGCAATACCTGACTGACATGTTGAAAGACGACGCTGCACGCGCGGCCTGGAGCCGCAATGGTCTGGCCTTCGCCGAGACGGCCGACCTCTACAGCATGCCGCAGCACGCGGCCGATGTGATTCTGGCGGAGCACGCTTAATGAAGTTGATGCTGGCTGAACCGTTCAAAAGCCTTTGGGCCGGACGCGACCCGTTCGCCGAAGTCGAAGGCTTGCAGGGCGAGGTATACCGCGAGCTGGAAGCACGCCGGACACTGCGCACGGAAGTCGACGGCAACGGATTTTTTGTGAAGATCCACCGTGGCATCGGCTGGGGCGAAATCTTCAAGAACCTGCTGACCGCCAAGCTGCCGGTACTCGGCGCGGGTCAGGAATGGAAGGCCATCCAGCGTCTGCAGGAAGTCGGCGTGCCGACCATGACCGCCGTCGCGTACGGCGAGAAGGGCAGCAACCCGGCGGATCAGCACTCGTTTATCGTCACCGAAGAACTGGCGCCGACCGTCAGCCTGGAAGACTTCAGCATCGACTGGATCAAGCAGCCGCCGGAGCCAACGCTCAAGCGCGCGCTGATCGCCGAAGTCGCGCGCATGACCGGCATGATGCACCGCGCCGGCGTCAACCATCGCGACTGCTACATCTGCCACTTCCTGTTGCACACCGATAAACCGGTGACGCCGGACGACTTCAAACTGTCGGTGATCGACCTGCACCGTGCCCAGACCCGAGCGAAAATCACCCAGCGCTGGCGCAACAAGGATCTGGCCGCGCTGTACTTTTCCGCGCTGGACATCGGCCTGACCCGCCGCGACAAGCTGCGTTTCCTCAAGGGCTATTTCCAGCAACCGCTGCGGCAGATTCTCGCCGAAGAAGCGCCGTTGCTGAGCTGGCTCGAAGGCAAGGCCAACAAGCTCTATGCGCGTAAACAGCGCTACGGAGATGCGCTCTGATGGCGGGTTGGATTCTGGAACCGCAATACAGTGAACTCGCCGAAGATTTTGGCAGCCTCGAAGCGGTGTTCGCCCTGCAAGGCGAACGGCTGACTCGCGATCCGCTGTCGGAAGTCGTCCGGGTCGAGCGCAACGGCGTCAACTATTACGTCAAACGCTACGTCGGCGCCGGTAAAGGCTTGCGCCGTTACCTCGGCAAGCCGCGCGTGAAGATGGAATGGCAGAACCTCAAGCGCTTCGCCAAGTGGGGCATTCCCACCGCCGAAGTGGTGGCCTGGGGTCTGGAGCGACGTGGCGCGGCGTACGACCGTGGCGCGATGATCACCCGCGAACTGCCGCGCACCGAGGATCTCTCGGCGCTGGCTGAGCGCAACGATCCGAAACTCAAGGATCGCGCCTGGGTCGATGGTGTCAGCCGGCAACTGGCCGCTTACACGCGGACCATGCACGACCACCGCTTCACCCATAACGATCTGAAGTGGCGCAACTTGCTGATCGACGATCAGGATCGACTGTTCCTGATCGACTGCCCGAACGGCGATTTCTGGCGCGGTTTCTGGCTCAAGTACCGCATCACCAAGGATCTGGCCTGCCTCGACAAGGTCGCCAAATATCATCTGTCGAACACCCAGCGCCTGCGCTTCTACCTGCAATACCGTGGGCGTGATCGCCTGAATGCCGCTGACAAGAAGCGCATTCGCCATGTGGTGAGATTTTTCGAGGGACGCGAATGACTGATTTTCTGGCCGCTGAAGACCGTGCGTTGCTTGAGCGCCATGGCCTCGGCACCTTCGACGCGCTCTGGGCCAAACAGCTTGAAGCGGTGGACGAGCCGAACACCGACGGTGGCGGCTGGAGCAGCGTGTTTCGCCTGGAGCTGGAAGGTCACGCTTATTACCTCAAGCGCCAGAGCAACTACCTGACGCGCACCTTGCACGCGCCATTTGGCGAGCCGAGTTTTGCCCGCGAGTTTCGCAATATCAGCCGTTACAACACGCTGGGGATTCCGGCGCTGCAAGCGGCTTTTTTCGGCCAGCGCAAGGTCGATGGCGAAGTCCGCGCGATCCTGCTGACCCGCGCCCTCGATGGCTGGGATGATCTTGATTCGTTGTTGCAGCGCTGGTCGGAACTGACCGCCGCGCAGCAATCAGCGATCCTCAAGGCCTGCGGGCAACTGGCGCGGCTGCTGCACGGTCTGCGTCAGGTGCACGGCTGTTTTTACCCGAAACATATTTTTTTGCAGGCCGACGGCGCTGAGTATCGCGCGCAGTTGATCGACCTGGAGAAAACCCGGCCACTGCTGTGGGGCATGCGCGATCGGGTCAAGGATCTGGAACCGCTGGTGCGCCGTGCGCCGCAATGGAACGAGGCGCAACTGCGTGAGCTGCTTGCGGCCTATGTCGATCAGGCGACCGACAGTTCATTGGTCGACGCCTGGGTTACGCGGCTGACCGCGCGGCGTAGTCGCAAGGAGACTCGCTGATGCAGTTGTCCGACCTGAAAAACGCCGGGCGCACGCCAAGTCTGCCGTTGACGATTTCCCTGGCCGATGCCGCCGGGCCGGCCGATTTGCAACTGCTAAGTCTGCTGCGGGTGCTGCCGGGGCAGCGTTATGTCGGTGCCGGGGTCTGGCGCGGTCGGCCAGTGCTGGCGAAGTTGCTGGTCGGCAGCAAAGCGGCGCGGCATTTTCAGCGTGAACTCAATGGTGTGAAGCTGCTGGCGGCGCAAGGCTTGACCACGCCGCTGCTGTTGGCCGATGGCTTGAAGGAAGGCGAGGGCGGCTGGCTGCTGTTCGAATTCCTTGAGGACGCTGAAAGCCTTGGCGATGCCTGGCAACAGGTCGAGTCGTTGCCGGTGCTGGCGGATGAACAATCGGCGGTGTTGGGCGACGCACTCGGCGCGATTGCGCAGTTGCACAGCAAAGGCCTGTGGCAGGAAGACCTGCACCTCGACAATCTGCTGCGCCATGGCGGCCGGTTGTATCTGATCGACGGTGCCGGCATCTGCGCGGAAACCGCAGGTCAGCCGTTGTCGCGGCAGAAAGTGCTGGAAAATCTCGGTGTGTTTTTCGCCCAGTTGCCCAAGTCACTGGAGCCGTTCACTGAAGAATTGTTGGTGTATTACCTGCTAAGTAACGGCGAACACGCGTTGCCGCTGGAAGCATTGCAGAAGCAGATCGACAAAGTGCGCGCCTGGCGTTTGCGTGATTACCTGATCAAGGTCGGTCGTGAGTGCACGCTGTTTGCCGTGCAGCGCGGAGCATTCGCGCTACGTGCTATTCGTCGTGAGGAAGAAGCGGCGATGGCGCCGGTGCTGGAACAGGCCGATGCGTTGCTCGATCAGGGCCATTTGTACAAAACCGGCGGCGCGGCGAGCGTCGGCAAGGTTGAAGTGGTCGGGCGCAAACTGGTGATCAAGCGCTACAACATCAAGAATTTTGCTCATTGGCTCAAACGCTTCTGGCGCCCGAGCCGCGCCTGGCATTCATGGCGTGAAGGCAATCGTCTGGCATTCCTCGGCATCGCCACGCCGAAGCCGCTGGCCGTGCTGGAAAAACGTTTCCTGTGGCTGCGCAGCCGCGCGTATCTGATCACCGAATACCTGCCGGGCCCGGACATCATCGAGCGCTTTGCGCCGTATGTTGAAAACGGCAACGCGCCGGAATCCGAGCTGCAGGCGCTGGATCAACTGTTCGCCCGTCTGATCGCCGAGCGCATCAGCCATGGCGACTTCAAGGGCCACAACCTGTTCTGGCAGGACGATCGCTGGGCCCTGATCGATCTCGACTCGATGTGCCAACACCGCTCCCTCGGCAGCTTCGCCCCGGCCTACGCCCGCGACCGCGCACGGTTCATGCGCAACTGGCCCGAGAGCAGCGCGCTGTATCGAGTGATTGATCAGCGCTTGCCGAAAAGTATTGATCGAGTCTGAAGACTTAAAAGATCGCAGCCTTCGGCAGCTCCTACATTTGGAATGCGATTTCCTGTAGGAGCTGCCGAAGGCTGCGATCTTTTGATCCTCACCGCTGTTCGGCAAATAGCTCTGGGTCATTCCCGCCACGTTTACGCTATAATCCCGCCCTTTAGCTGTCTCTCGCCCGGTGCGAGGGCACTTCAATTTTCAAGGCGCCTTGCGCCTGCATGCAGACTAAAGAGGCTAGACCCCTGTGGCATTGACGATTCTTGGCCTGTCCGGCGCCCTTAGCCATGATCCTTCAGCAGCCTTGTACATCGACGGCAAGTTGGTGGCGGCGGCTGAGGAAGAGCGCTTCGTACGCGATAAGCATGCAAAGAACCGCATGCCCTACGAATCGGCGAAGTTCTGCCTTGAGCAGGCTGGCATCAAGCCGTCCGACGTTGACGTGGTAGCGATTCCGTTCGCACCGATCAGCCTGTTCGGTGAGGCGCGCTGGCACTACGCCAAGCGCTACTGGTACGCACCGGATCGCGCTCTTGACGCGATTCTGATGGGCAACCGCCGCTACAAGCGCTATCGCAACAAGATCGTCTGGTGCCTGGAGCAACTGGGTTTTGATCCGAAAAAGATCAAGATCGAGCCGGTCGAGCACCACCTGGCTCACGCCTCCAGCGCCTACCACTGCTCGGGTTTCCAAGAGAAAACCGCGATCCTCGGCATCGACGGCAAGGGCGAGTACGCCACGACCTTCTTCGGTTACGGCGAAAACGGCAAGATCCACAAGATCAAGGAATTCTTCGATCCGGACTCCCTCGGCGGCCAGAACGGCGCGATCACGGAGTGCCACTGTATCTAGAAGATAGACGGTGAGTTCAAGGTCATGGGCATGGCGCCGTACGGCGACGCCAGCAAATATGACTTCTCGCGTCTGGCCTCGTTCGAGAACGGCGAGCTGGTGATCAACACCGACTACGCCAACGTGATCGGCCTGCGCCGCTACAAAGAGAAGGGCAAAGGCTTCTACTTCTCGCCGAAGCTGATCGAATGGCTGGGCCCGAAACGCGAAGGCGATATCGCTGACGAGCCGTACATTCACTACGCCGCGAGCATGCAAGCGCTGTTCGAAAAGATCTCGCTGCAGATGATCGACCACTACCTGGGCGACATCCTCAAGGAAACCGGCAAACTCGCGTTCGCCGGTGGCTGTGCGTTGAACGTCAAGCTCAACCAGAAAATCATCGCCCGCGATGACGTTAAAGAATTGTTCGTACAACCTGCGTCCGGCGATGCCGGCACCGCTGTTGGCGCCGCCGCTTACGTGTCGCACGCCCGTGGCGTACCGGTCGAGAAGATGGAACACGTCTACCTCGGCCCGTCGTACAGCAACGAAGACGTGATCGCCGCGTGCGCCCGTCACGAGAACAAGCCGACCTGGCGCAAGCTCGACAACATGCCGGAGCAGATCGCCAAGATCATGGTCGATGGCAACCCGGTGGCCTGGTTCCAGGGCCGCATGGAGTTCGGTCCGCGCGCACTCGGTGGTCGTTCGATCATCGGTTGCCCGAGCATTCCCGGCGTGGCAGACCGCATCAACCACCAGATCAAGTTCCGCGAGCGCTGGAGGCCTTTCTGCCCGTCGATGCTCGACACCGTTGCGCCACAGATGATCAAGATCGATCACCCGGCGCCGTTCATGACCTTCACTTTCGAAGTGTCGGACGAGTGGAAAACCCGTGTGCCGGAAGTCGTCCATGAAGACGGTACGTCCCGTGCCCAGGTGCTCAAGCGCGAATACAACCCGCGCTACTACGACATGATGAAAGCGCTCGAAGTCCTCACCGGCAATGGTGTGTCGCTGAACACTTCGCTCAACCGTCGTGGCGAACCGATGATCTGCTCGCCGACCGACGCGCTGAACATGTTCTTCGGCTCCGATCTGCAGTACCTGATCATGGAAGACATTCTGGTGGTCAAAGAGGGCGCAAACGCTTATGACTCGCTCGGCTGAACGCCATGTGTTGCAGTTCTGTCACGGCTATGACGGGCCGTTCCTCGACTGCGCACGGCAGTACGCCAGCCTGTTCGCGGGCACCGGTTATCGGGTGACCACGGTCTTTCTGACCGGGGCCGCCGATAGCGAGGTGGCCGCAGCGTGTGCCTCCGATGAAGTGTTGTTCATGGAATACAGCTCCAAGGCCATTCGTGGCCTGAAGCTGGGCGCCATCGGCGATCTGCGCAAGATCGCCGCTTCACGCAATTTCAGTTTCTGCATCGCCCATCGTTTCAAGCCGATCTACATCGCCTTGCTCGGCACGTCACTGCCGGTGATTGGCGTGCATCACGCGTTTGGTGATTACCAACGCCGTACGCGCAAGCTGTTCGCGCACATTTTCCGTAAACGTCTGAGCCTGCTCGGTGTGTCCGATGCGGTGCGCGACGACATGCGTCGTTGCCTGCCGCAGTGGCCGCAAGCGCGGATTCAGACGCTGTACAACCGTATCGATCTGCCTGCGCTGCAATTTGCTCAGGTGTCCGCCCGCGAAGCCCGCGAGACCTTGGGTCTGGCGGCGGATGCGTGGATTGTCGGCAACGTTGGTCGACTGCACCCGGACAAGGATCAGGCGACATTGCTGCAAGGTTTCGCCGCCGCGTTGCCGGGGTTGCCCGATAACAGCCAACTGGTGATTCTCGGCAAGGGTCGGCTGGAACAGGATCTCAAAGAGCTGGCGCTAGAGCTGGGTATCGGCGACCGCGTGCTGTTCCTCGGTCAGGTGCCGGACGCACGCAATTACTTCCGCGCCTTCAATGTTTTCGCGCTGAGCTCCGATCACGAACCGTTCGGCATGGTGTTGCTGGAGGCCATGGCCGCCGGCGTACCGTTGCTGGCCACCGCATGTGGCGGGGCGAAGGAAGTCGTCGAAGGCGTGGGCATTCTGTTCCCGCTGGGCGATGCCGAGCGTCTAGCCCAGGGCTTGCAACATTTGGCCGGTATGGATGATCAACAGCGCCATCAGTGCGCCGAGATGATGCTCGAACGTCTGCGTGAGCAATTCTCCGACCGTGCGGTGCGCGACACCTTCTGGCGTCTGCCGCAAGTTATCGATCTGGCACCGAGGGGCTGATGCTCAACCGATTCCAAGGCTGGCGCGAACGTGGCTGGTCGCCCGTTGACGCCTCGACCTATGCAACCACCTGGCAGCGTTTTGGCGGCAGTGTCGCCACGCATCCGCTGGTGGTTGAGCGTCTGGCCGATCTGGCCGGCATCCCGGTGCGCTATCTGGCCTGGGAGCAGCAAGGCGAAATCAAAGCGGCGATCCCGACCTGGGGCCGCGATCTCGCGCTGTCCAAGGATGTGCTCAAGCGCAACGCCAAAAAAGGCCTGTTCGACCTCGGCAACGCCGAGCTGATCCTGCCGGCCGCCGTCGATGCCCAAGCCCCGCTGCGCCATCGCGCGCGCTACCTGTCGGCGCTCAACGAAAGTCGCTTCAGCGGCATGAAGTTGCAGACCGAGCAACTGGCCATGGCCCGCACCCCGGAAGAATTGTCGAAGAAGTTTCGCTACAACCAGCGCCGCGAATTGCGTCTGCTGGAAGAGGCGGGCGGCGTGGTACGTCCTGTCAGCGACTTCTCCAGCGTTGAGCTGGCGGCGATCTACTGCGATCTGTTTCAGCGCCGCTGGGGTTTCCCCGCTACCGGCGCGGCGCGCATGGCCGATGTGATCGAGCTGTTGCGCGAACTGCTGATCGGTTCGGTGATCTTCCTCAACGAGGCGCCGATTGCCATTCAATTGGTGTACCGCGTCGAAGCGCCGGAGTGGATCAGCGTTGAATACATCAACGGCGGCGTCGACCCCGAAACCCGTGAATTCAGTCCCGGCAGCGTGTTGAGCTTCATCAATACGCAAAGCGCCTGGGAACATGCGCGCGCGCTGAACAAGCCGCTGCGCTTTTCCTTCGGTCGCGCCGACCGTGAATACAAGGATCGCTGGTGCAATCCTGTGCCGGTGTTCACCGTATGAGCCCGCCCATGAGCCGCAAACAGCAACTGCTCAAGCGCCACCGGCGCAACAAACGTATCGGCCTGCTGATTGCGTTGATCGTGTTGATCACGATCGGCGTTTTGGTCGCCTGGTGGTTGCCGTTGCTGCTCGCGGTGATCGGCTGGGTCGCCCATGAGGCGTGGTTCGCCGATCATTTGTTCTATTCGCCGAAAGACGATTACCAGTACAGCTTTCCACCGTTTACGCCACAGCCGAAAGTGCATCTGAACGGCGAGCAATTGCGTCTGGATGACGGCGTGATGGTGATGGATGACGCCACGCTGATTCTCGCGGTGCAGGTCAAAAGCACGTGGCTGGGACGCTTCTTCGATCCGCGTATCGAATTGATGGGCGGTACGAATCCTGATGCGCAAACCTTCGAGCGCGGCGTCAACGGTCTGCGCTATCTGAACCTCAGCGGTCAGGCGCAAGCCTTGTCGCAAGGTGTGCTGCATTTGCGCGGGCGCTTCTGCCGCGTCTCCGGTGAGCCGGTTTTGTGGGCGTTGGAGCAAACCGATTATCGCCGTTCGCGGGTGATGGTCATCGCACCGCACGCCGACGACGCCGAGCTGGCAGCCTACGGTTTGTACAGTCAGGCAGACGAAGCCTGGATCGTCACCCTGACCGCTGGCGAAATCGAAGCCGAGCATTATCAGCAGATGGGCCTGAACAAGGTCGAAGCCGCCCGGCTCAAGGGTCGATTGCGCACCTGGGACAGCCTCGCCGTGCCGCGCTGGGCCGGTGTGCCGGCGGAAAACTGCGTGCAACTCGGTTACTTCTGTCTGCAACTGGCAGCAATGCAGGCGGCGCCGAATCAAGCGATGGCTTCACGCGAAGCCGATCTGAGCGATACCCGCCTGTTCCGCCAGTTGAACCCGTTCAGCTTGCCGAGCGATGTCGATGGCGCGCCGACCTGGAACAATCTGCTGGCCGACCTGCGCGAAGTGCTGCTGCGCGCACGTCCGGACGTGATCGTCCTGCCGCATCCGACGCTTGATCCGCATCCTGATCATCTGTGCAGCCAGCAAGCCGTGCTGCAAGTGCTGAACACTCTGGACTGGCAGCCAACCCTGCTCGGCTACGCCAACCATTTGCACGACAACGATCGCTGGCCGATGGGCAATGCCGGTGAAGGCATCGCGCTGCCGCCAGCGTTCGATGGCGCCGTACCGATGCAGCCGCTGTGCCTGCCACTGACTATCGAACAGCAACGCGACAAAGCCATGGCGCTGGGCATGATGCATGACTTGCAGCCGCCAGCGCCGTTCAAACGCCGTTTGCGCCGCGTGATCCAGCGTTTGCTGGCCGGTCGCGCGCCGTCGGTGTACGGCGAAAACGAATTTTTTCGAAAAGCGGTCAGACGCCAGGAATTGCTGTGGCTGCTGAAACCGGGTGAATCAGGCGTCAATCGGGGAGAGTTATGAGTCAACGGTCGAAGGTGCTGCAGTTGCAGCCTGACTACAACGTCAAAGCCCATGATTTCGCTGACCTTGCCGAGCAGATCGTCAAGGCGTTGCCGTCGGATCGCTATGAAATCACCGCAGCGTTCCTGCGTGGCAAACCCGCGCCCGGTGAGCCGGTCAGCCGCGCCGATCGCTCGGTGTATTTCGAGTTTTCCGACAAATCCCTGAAAGGCATGCGCCTGCGCGCGATGTGGGAACTGTACAAGTTCTGCCGCCGCGAGAAGTTCGACGTCGTCATCTGCAACCGCTTCAAACCGGTGAACATGATGCTCACCCTGAACCGCTGGTTGAAGGTGCCGCTGTGCATTGGCATCTCCCATGGTTTCGGCGAGTACGACCGCTTCTATCGTCGTCGTCAGACTCAACGACTGATTGATCGGCACTGGCGCTTCGTCGGTGTCTCGCCAGCGGTCAAACAGTACCTGCTGGACTGCGATTGCGGCTTCACCGACCAGAATACTTACGCCATCACCAACGCCATTGACATCGAACAGGCCGAAGGTTTGCAGCACAGCCGCGAAAAGGCGCGTGAGCTGCTCGGCATCGACCCGAATGTGCGCCTGATCGGCGCGCTGGGGCGGCTGGTTTCGGTCAAGGGTCACACTTATCTGTTGCAGGCTTTTGCCGCGCTGAAAGACAAATATCCGAACACACAGTTGGCGATCATCGGTGCCGGGCGCCTGCAAGCGCCGTTGGCTGCCGAGATCGAACAACTGGGCCTGAGCGGTCGTGCGCACTTGCTGGGTTTCAAGGAAAACGCGCTGCAATACGTGCGCGCGTTTGATATCTGGACGATGCCGTCGCTGGCCGAAGGTTTGGGTCTGGCCTTGCTGGAAGGCATGAGCGGACATTTGCCGGTGATCGCCTCGAACGTGCCGGCGATGGTGCCGCTGATTGAAGGCGCCGGCGGTCTGGCGATTACGCCCAAGGATGTGCCGAGTATTGTCGCGGCGCTGGATCAGTACCTCGCGCTGTCCGACGACGAACTCAAGGCCAAGGGCGAGCAAGCCTACCGCTATCTGCAGGAACAACATGACATCGAGGTGTTCCGTCAGGAGTACCTCAATCTGATCGACTCTGGCCTGGAACAAGCGCGCAAGGTGCAGCCATGAGCGAGCAGGAATCCATGAGCGAACAAAAAGCCATGAGCGAAGCGAACGCCCTCGTCACCGTGATCATCGCCTCGTACAACCACGGGCCGTACATCGAGGAAAGCATCCTCAGTGTCATGAACCAGACCTACAAGAACATCGAATTGCTGGTGGTCGATGATGGCTCGAAGGACGACAGCGTCGAGCGCATCAGTGCCTTGCAGGCACAGTACGGTTTCGATTTCCGTGTGCAGCAGAATCAGGGCCTGACCAATACGCTCAATGGCGCCATCGCGCGGGCCAAGGGTAGCTTGATCGTGCCATTCGGCTCCGACGACATCATGTACCCGGAGCGCATCGCGATTCAGGTGGCGTACATGGACGGCAAACCGGAAGTGGGGATTTGCGCCGGCAACATCGAATTGATGGACGCCGACGGCAACCTCTACCCGGAAAAGCGTCAGCGCCGTGATGTGCCGTTCCGTCGTCTGGATTTCGACGACATGTTCCTTGAGCGCAAGCCTTATCCGCCAGCCCCGACCCTGATGATTCGCCGCGAAGCGCTGGACAAGGTCGGTGGCTTCGACCCGACGATTCGCCTCGAAGACCTCTACATCGAACTGAAGGTGACCCGCGCCGGTTATTTCATCGATGGCTTGAACGTGGTGATGGCGCGCTATCGCAAGCACGCGACCAACTCGTATAAGAATCACCGCTTCATGATCGAAAGCATTCTGCGTATCTATGCGCTGTTCAGCGATCATCCGCTGTACGACGAAGTGCGCTACAAGTCGCTGAATTCGATGTTCCTGAAAACCGCCAACCGCAATCGCAAGCTGGCGTGGGAGCTGCTGAAGCAGATCCCGCTCAAGGCGTGGAACAAGAAGACCTGGCGCGGTCTTGGGCGGTTGCTGTTTTCGCCGCAGGAAAAGGGCTGAAACAGCGGTCGCCCGCGCTTAGCGGGCGACTTTCTCCGAGAGCTGCTTATCGCCTTTCTGGCGCGAGCGAATCCACTGCAGCACCTTCTTGCCGGCGGCCATGCCCGGCAACTCGATGTACAGAAAGCTCAGGCTGCTGATCAGAATCAGCAGGCAGGTGCAGATCGCGATCAGCGGCAGATAGACATCCGCCTCCCGCGCATCCAGATTCAGCAGCAGCGGCAGACGCTGCACCATCAGCCACAACACAAAACCGTGCAGCAGATAGGTGCTGTAGCTGATCTCGCCGAGCCAGCGGATGCTGCGTGGCTTGAGCGCACCGAACAGGCTGTTGCCCGACGCCACGATCACGAAAAACAATGACAGCAGGAACAGCGGCCCGGTCTTGAACGCACGATTGAACGCGGTGAAGGCAATCACCAGCGCCAACACGGCAATCACGCCCGCCAGACGTGTGCGGCTCCAGGCCACCAGCGCAGGCTTGCGAATCCAGTACGCCGCGGCGATGCCACCGAGAAAACTGGCGAGGAAGTGTTTCTTCAGCGAGTGCTCCCAGCCGACCACTTGATACAGCGCGTAAATGCCGATCAGGCACAGCACCACTTGTATCCAGCTGCCGCGATAGATGAACACCATCCCGGCCAGTGGCAGCGCCAGATAGAAGAACACTTCATAGGCCAGCGTCCA
The DNA here is from genome assembly GCF_044753305.1 of Pseudomonas sp. NPDC088429. NCBI lineage: Bacteria > Pseudomonadati > Pseudomonadota > Gammaproteobacteria > Pseudomonadales > Pseudomonadaceae > Pseudomonas > Pseudomonas sp. NPDC088429. The sequence continues at coordinate 18,897 of NZ_JBIVMX010000037.1, forward strand.
GGTGACGTTGGAAATCAGCATGCCGGTTTGCGGGTATTGGTTGATGTCCGGACGGTCGAAGGTCAGCCACGCCAGAATCTGTTTGAACAGGGCGCTGCCAGGCTCTTTCAGTTCCCAGTTCTGCAAATGGAACACGGTGACGAAGACGATCAGCATCAGCGGCAGGTACAGCGGATACAGACGAAATACCCGTGAAATGCCGAAGGCCAGCCAATCGTGCTGACGCCCTTGGGTCAGCAGACGGTTCCAGAACAGGAAGCCGGTGATCATGAAAAACAGCGCAACGCTGCCCTGGCCGATCATCGAGTAGAAGTTGCTCGGCGGAAAGCCGAATTCGCCAGTGCGCAGAAAGATCCAGGTAATGACGGCGTGGTGCACGAACACACCAAACGCCAGGTAGCCGCGCAGCCCATCGATGCTGGCATAGCGGCTTTCACCGGAATGCTGCAGGTGGCGGGCGATTTTCGGTACGACGCGCAACAAAAGCGCGGCGGACACGATGGCCAGCAGATAGGCTGCCAGCGCAATGAGGGGGTTGGTTTCGATCATCAATGAACTCGGGCCGCAGTGTTGCCGGCCAGCACTTGCCTGTGCAGATTATCCACCGCAGATTGCGACGCCATCACGGCGTAGCCCTGGAGTAATGCTTCGAAGTGGTCTTCGAACAACCAGCGTTTGTCGACGGTATAGCGCTGCATATGGCGCAAATTTCGCTGGCGCAGGGCCAGACTGAGCGGGCTAGGGTAAACGCGCAGGTCGGCCAGATCAATCAAGCCGAACTCGCCGTCCTCCAGCACCAACACGTTGCCCAAGTGCAGAGAGCGGAAATAGACGCCTTTCTCGTGCAATTGCGCCATGAACTTGCCAAAGCGTTCCACCAGCGCCTGACGAACGGCCGGTGCGGTAATGCTCTGCAATACCTGACGCAGCGTATGGCCGGGCAGGGGGGCGTAGTGCACGGCGCTGCTGCCATCGTCGAGGCGATAAAGATTGAGCACTTGCGGGGTAGGAATGCCCATCAGGCGCAACTGCTCGCTGTTGACGGCAAAGCGCTCTGAATAGGGATTGAAGCTGCCCGAGGTGTACCAGCGGCGACGGCGGAACAGTTTGAGGAAGCTGCCATCGGTCAGGCGCAGGACTTTCGGGCCGAGGCCGTCTTCTTCGATGACCTGAGCGTCAAGGCTCATCTGCTGCAGGTCGCTCGCGTTGAGTTTTTGCACCGGCAGGGTCAGCAGTCGCCGCGCACGCTGATTGATGCTCAGTGCCGCGATCAGTGCCAACGGGATCCACAGCAGGAACCAGTGTTCCTTGGGCCGCGAAATGATCCCGCCGCCTTCGGTCAGCCCGGCGCCGATGCCAAAGATCAGCAGTGTCGAGGCGACAATCAACAGCGGTTGTACGCGCTGACGCCAACTGCTCAGCAGGCCCCTGAAAATAAAGAACAGCCACGGCACCAGACCGACAATGCCGACGTAATACAACACACCCAGGACAAAGCTGTGTGGCTCCTGGAAATTGATGCCGACGCCGGGGTCGACGGACAACGTGGCGCTGTAACCATGTCCGATCCAGGGATGGTCGGCAATCATGTGCAGTACTTGCTTCCAGATTTCCAGTCGATACGAATCGCCACGTTCGATGATCATTTGTGCAAACAGGACGGCGACCGTCACGCCGCTAAGGGCCAGGCCGATCAACAAGCCCACCGAGCGGCGATTCCAGCAAATGAAGCACAACCACAACGCGGCCATGGTCAGCGCCACGAGCGGCGTTCTGGAGCCGGTGCCAATGACCGCCATGAACATGATTGCCATTGCCGGCACACTCAGCCACATCATCTGGCGGCGTTTGCAGGTCATGGTTACGCTGAGCCAATAGGCGGCGAAAAAGCCGAACAGGTGAGAACTGAGCAGCGGGTTGTCGAAGGCGCCACCGCCGATCAGGCGCATGCCCGGTTGATACATGTGGGCAAAACGAAACAGGAACCAGATCGTTGCGACCAACGCCACTAACGCGGCGCCGAACATCAACGGTTGCAGGATCTCACTGCGATAACGCACCAGCAGATAGGTGCCGGCAAACAGCAGCAAGGTGTGCAATGACGGTTTGAACATCCCGGCGAGGCCTTCTTCGCGCGGCCCCCAACTGAGGCTGAGCAGGGCCCAGGCGACAAATATCAACAGCGAGACGAAGATCGGTTCACGCAGTAATTCTTTGAGTTCACGTGGGCGCAGGCACAGGGCGATCAGCGTTGGAATGCTGAACAAGCCGTAAAACAGCTTGTGATGCAGACTTCGGCCCGGCAGGAAAAACAGCGCGCACAGGAGCAGGAAATAGCCGACGGGAAGTATCCACAGGCTAATGAAGTCGAAGACTCGATTGGACGTACTGCTGAAGCCGCGAAGTTGCATGCTGAGAGATTCAATCCTGAAGAAGTTGATCGACCATTCGGGTGATGGCTATTTGATGCTGAAAACGGTGCCTAACAATAACAGCCTTTCGCCGATTGCCAGAACCCCGAAGAAGCTGTGTTAAAGTCGGCGTCCTTATTTATCGACTCTTCGCGTGATATGACCGACTCCAGTCCTGCCGCAAGCCCCTCGAGCTTGAAAATCTACTTCCGCCTGCTCGGCTATGTTCGGCCGTACATCAGTCTGTTTCTGATCAGCATCGTCGGTTTTCTGATTTTCGCTTCGACCCAGCCGATGCTTGGTTACATTCTCAAGTATTTCGTCGACGGCCTGTCGAACCCGGAAGCCGTGCTGTTCCCGACCGTGCCTTACCTGCGTGACCTGCAACTGCTGCAGGCCGTACCGTTGCTGATCATCCTGATCGCTGCGTGGCAGGGTCTGGGATCTTATCTGGGCAACTATTTTCTGGCCAAGGTTTCCTTAGGCCTGGTGCATGACTTGCGCGTGCAGTTGTTCAACAACCTGCTGGTGCTGCCGAACCGCTACTTCGACAAGCATAACTCGGGTCATCTGATTTCCCGCATCACCTTTAACGTGACCATGGTCACGGGGGCGGCAACGGATGCGATCAAGGTCGTAATCCGTGAAGGCATGACGGTGATCTTCCTGTTCGCCTCCCTGCTGTTCATGAACTGGAAGCTGACGCTGGTGATGGTCGCGATCCTGCCGCTGATCGCCGTGATGGTGCGCACCGCGAGCAAGAAATTCCGCAAACAGAGCAAGAAAATCCAGCTGGCCATGGGCGACGTCACCCACGTGGCGTCGGAAACCATTCAGGGTTATCGCGTGGTGCGCAGCTTCGGCGGCGAAGTCTACGAAGAGAAGCGCTTCCTCAAGGCCAGCCAGAGCAACACCGACAAACAGCTGCGCATGACCCGCACCGGTGCGATCTACACGCCGATGCTGCAACTGGTGATCTACAGCGCCATGGCCGTGCTGATGTTCCTCGTGCTGTATCTGCGCGGTGACGCCTCGGCCGGTGACATGGTTGCCTACATCACCCTGGCCGGCCTGCTGCCGAAACCGATTCGCCAATTGTCCGAAGTCAGCTCGACCATCCAGAAAGGTGTGGCCGGTGCGGAAAGCATTTTCGAGCAGCTGGATGTTGCGCCTGAAGTCGACACCGGCACGGTTGAGCGCGATGCGGTCACCGGTCGTCTGGACGTGCGTAACCTGAGCTTCACCTACCCGGACACCGAGCGTCAGGTGCTCGACAACATCAGCTTCAGCGTTGAACCGGGGCAGATGGTTGCACTGGTTGGTCGCTCCGGCAGCGGCAAGTCGACGCTGGCCAACCTGATTCCGCGCTTCTATCACCACGACAAGGGCGAAATCCTCATCGACGGTGTGGAAGTCGAAAACTACAAACTGCTCAACCTGCGTCGTCATATCGCCCAGGTGACTCAGCACGTGACCCTGTTCAGCGACACCGTGGCCAACAACATCGCGTATGGCGATCTGGCCGGCGCGCCGCGTGAAGACATCGAGAAAGCCGCGCGTGATGCCTACGCGATGGACTTCATCGCGCAACTGCCTGAAGGCCTCGACACTCAGGTTGGCGAGAACGGTGTGCTGCTTTCCGGTGGTCAGCGTCAGCGTCTGGCGATTGCCCGCGCGTTGCTCAAGAACGCGCCGCTGTTGATTCTCGACGAGGCCACCTCGGCCCTCGACACTGAATCGGAACGGCACATTCAGGCGGCTCTGGATCAAGTGATGAAGGGCCGCACCACGCTGGTGATCGCGCACCGTCTGTCGACCATCGAGAAGGCTGACCTGATTCTGGTCATGGATCAGGGCCGAATCGTTGAGCGCGGCACCCACGATGAATTGCTGGCGCAGAACGGTTACTACGCGCGTCTGAACGCCATGGGCCTCGATGCCCCGGCTGAAGACATCGCCTGATAATGTTCACGCTGCCCGGTAGGAGCTGCCGCAGGCTGCGATCTTTTGATCTGTTTTCATAGAAGCAAGATCAAAAGATCGCAGCCTTCGGCAGCTCCTACAGGGAAAGTGCATTGCAGTTGTGGGCCGTTGTTTGTATCCAGACCTTTACCCTTCTTGACCAAACCGGCATAAAACCGGGCACCGCGCTTGTTAAGGTTCCTCAACGAACTCTTACATCTATCGAGGGGGACATCCCCGTCGCGCGGGTACTCTCATGTTGCAACGCTATCTGTGGAAACTGCTGCCCAAACCCCAGCGGGCCTTCCTGCTGGGGCGCTTGTCGGTGGTTGATCGGCAGGTCGTGAACAAGTCGATGTCGGCCAGTCTCGCGTTTCCAAAGGTTTTCCAGCAACACTCCTGTTTATTCATTCATGTGCCCAAGTGCGCCGGCAGCAGTGTCTGCGAAGCGATGTTCGACGGCTGGCGTCCGGGGCATCTGCCGTTGTACTGGTATCAGGAGCAGTTTCCGCAACAGTTCGCCACGGCGTGGAAGTTTGCCTTCGTGCGCGACCCGCTGGAGCGCGCGTACTCGGCTTTCGCGTTTCTGCGCGGTAATGAACTGAGTGGCCGCGATCAGGCCGCGCAGCAACTGGTCAGGCAGTACCGGGATTTCGACGATTTTGTCTTGCGCTGGCTGCATCCCGAGAACATTCCCCGGCAATTGCACTTCGCGGCGCAAACCGATTTTCTCACCGACTCGCTGGGGCATCTGGCGCTGGATTTCATAGGCTACCAGGAACATCTGCAACGCGACTTTCAGTTGGTCTGCGAGCAGTTGGGTCTGGCCAGTCAGTTGCCCCACGTCAACAGCTCCCGGCAACGTCAGCCAATGCCCGCACGCGAGTTTTGCACCACGCGCACCCGGCGACTGGTGAAACGGGTTTATCAGCGTGACTACGAGTTACTCGGTTATGAATGAATCCCTGTCGCTGCCGTCGCCAGCGCCTATTCGCCCTTATAGTCTGGCGCTGTCGCATCAGGCCCGCGCCATGATCAAGGGGCAGCGTCCGCGTTGCCTGTGGCTGACCGGGTTTTCCGGTGCAGGCAAGTCGACGCTGGCCAATGCGCTGGAGCTGTATCTGCATCAGTTTGGCCTGCACACGTTTTTGCTCGATGGCGACAATGTGCGCAGTGGCCTGTGTCGCGATCTGGGCATGGGCGATGGCTGTCGTCGCGAGAACATTCGGCGCATGGCGGAGGTGGCGCGGCTGATGGTCGATGCCGGGCTGATCGTGATCGTCGCGGCCATCTCGCCGTTTCGCGCCGAGCGCGAGGCGGCACGCCGACTGTTTGCGCCGGAGGATTTTATCGAGGTACATGTCAGTACCTCGTTGCAGGTCTGTGCGCGGCGCGATCCGAAGGGGTTGTATCAAGCGGTTCGCGAGGGGCGGATCAGCAACTTCACCGGCGTCGACAGTCCCTACGAGCCCCCGCTGAGTGCGGAATGCCGAATCGACACTGAAGCCCTTGAACTGCCCGAAGCCTGTCAGCAGTTGGCGGCGTTGCTGCTCAAAAAATGAACAGAAAACCCACCTGTTTCATCCTGTTGCAGCCTGCGCGCAAGCCGGCGCCAACCCTGTGTTAATATCGCGCCCCTGTTCATTTTGTATGTGGGTTGCTCCATGAAGTTGTCCATGCCGCGATTCGATCAAGCCCCTGTCTTGGTGGTCGGCGATGTCATGCTCGACCGTTATTGGCATGGTGGTACCTCACGGATTTCCCCTGAGGCGCCGGTGCCGGTCGTTAAAGTCGAGCAAATCGAAGACCGTCCGGGCGGCGCTGCCAACGTTGCCTTGAACATTGCCGCGCTGGGTGCGCCGGCGTCGCTGGTCGGTGTGACCGGCGATGACGAAGCTGCCGACAGCCTGAGCAACAGTCTCAAAGGTGCGGGCGTTCGTGCCCTGTTCCAGCGTATTGCGCATCAGCCGACCATCGTCAAACTGCGGGTCATGAGCCGGCACCAGCAATTGCTGCGTATCGACTTTGAAGAACCGTTTGCCACTGATGCATTGGCCTTGGCCTCGCAGGTCGAAGACTTGCTCGAAGGCATCAAGGTGCTGGTGCTGTCGGACTACGGCAAAGGCGCGTTGAAAAACCATCAGGTGCTGATCCAGGCCGCGCGTGCCAAAGGCATTCCGGTGCTGGCCGATCCGAAGGGCAAGGATTTCTCAATCTACCGTGGCGCCAGCCTGATCACGCCGAACCTCAGCGAATTCGAAACCATCGTCGGCGGTTGCGCCGATGAGCACGAGCTGGTGAGCAAGGGCGCGACCCTGATGCACGACCTCGAGCTCGGCGCGCTGCTGGTGACCCGCGGCGAGCACGGCATGACTCTGTTGCGCCCGGATCATCCGGCGCTGCACTTGCCGGCACGTGCCCGTGAAGTGTTCGACGTGACCGGCGCTGGCGATACCGTTATTTCCACGTTGGCGGCAGCGATCGCGGCGGGCGAAGAACTGCCTCACGCGGTGGCCCTGGCCAACCTGGCCGCCGGCATCGTCGTTGGCAAATTGGGTACGGCGGCGATCAGCGCCCCGGAACTGCGTCGCGCAATCCAGCGCGAAGAAGGTTCGGAGCGTGGCGTGCTGGGTCTGGAGCAACTGCTGCTGGCGGTTGACGATGCTCGCGCGCACAACGAGCGCATCGTCTTCACCAATGGCTGCTTCGACATTCTGCATGCCGGCCACGTGACCTATCTGGAACAGGCGCGCGCCCAAGGTGATCGCCTGATCGTGGCGATCAACGATGACGCCTCTGTCAGCCGTCTGAAAGGCCCGGGCCGTCCGATCAATAGCGTCGACCGTCGTATGGCGGTTCTTGCCGGTCTGGGCGCGGTGGACTGGGTGATCAGCTTCCCTGAAGGCACGCCGGAAAACCTGCTGCGCGAGGTCAAGCCGGATGTGTTGGTCAAGGGCGGCGATTACGGCATCGACCAAGTGGTTGGCGCGGATATCGTGACTGCGTATGGCGGGACGGTGAAAGTGCTGGGGCTGGTGGAAAACAGCTCGACCACGGCGATTGTGGAAAAAATCCGCGGTCATTAAGGTCAAAAGATCGCAGCCTGCGGCAGCTCCTACATTGGAATCTATTCCCCTGTAGGAGCTGCCGCAGGCTGCGATCTTTTGCTTTCAGGAATTCACTTTCTTGCGCGGTACGATTTTCTTCAGCAATTGCTTGGCCTTGCCGCGTAATCGCGCGAGGCCAGTCGTCTTCTCCGGTGGCGTCAGACCTTGTTGACGCAACCAGTCCTTCCAACGAATCCGCTCATCGCGCACCAGCCAGCCCTCCTGACGGGCAAAGCTTTCGGCCAGATATAAACCGCGAGTACTCGCCGGGTACAGTTGATCCTTTTTCAAGGTATACAACTCCGGCAACGGCTGACCGTCTTGCAACGGCATCAGGTACAAATCGGGCCGCTTGCGATCCAGCCGCGCCACCAGTTGATCCCCTTCCAGTCGCTCGTCGACATGAAACAGGCTCAAGGATTTGGCTTCCTTGGGCACGTCCAGGCGCAGGTCGTAAATCAATTGCAGCGACGCCGTCGGCAAATGCACATAAGCCCGTGGCCGTTCCTGCAATTGCAGATTGGCGCAGCGCACCGGTCGCGCTGAACCCGACAGCGGCGACAGGCGAAACGGCAGCGCTTCACGATAATGCAGGGCAGACGAGTAGGGCGCCGGCAGCCACGTATCGTTGAATCGGCCACCGAGCCAGCCTTCCGGGGTTTCCAGCAAACACTCTTCAGCAATTTCCTGAATCGCCGTGTGCAGCGGAATGTTCAGTTCGTGCGCCGGCACATAACCGGAAATCAGTTTCAGCACCACGTCGCCGCGATCCTGCCGCCGTTGACGCACCAGTACCCAGTAATCGCGATTCTGCCAATGCAGGGTCAGGCGCACCGAAACACCGAGGTTGGCCAGCTCCAGCGAAAACCGCTCGGCATCCGCCACGCTCACCGGTTTGCGCCGTTGCAGGGTCTGGGAAAAATTCAGCGGCATGCCAACGCTCTGATAGGTCAGGCCTTCAGGCGTGGCTTCGACGAACAGTGGCAGGGTTTTGAAGTTGCTCGGGTTCTTTCTGATGAGCGTGCGCGGCATGTCGGCTCCTGCTTAATGCCGCGGGGCGGCGTCAGTGACCACGAAGGACTTGGGCTACGGTCGCAACGTTGTGGGCGAGGTGCAGCGGATTGATCGTTCCGACAATAGCACTGGCTACGCCTGGCTGGGCAAACAACAACTCGAAGCTGGCGCGCACCGGATCGACTCCCGGGCTCAGGCAAACGTGACCGCTGGCCAAGGCCTTTTTCACCAGAATGGCTTTGCCGTGGGCAGCAGCATAGTCAATGACTGCTTTCTCGCTCTGTTCGTTCAGATTGTAGGTGACCATCGCGCAGTCCCCATGCTCCAACGCTTTCAAGCCACCCTCGACGGTTTTGCCGGAGAAGCCGAAGCCGCGAATCTTGCCTTCGGCCTTGAGCGCGGCGAGGGTTGCGTAAACTTCTTCGTGCTCAAGGATCGCCATGTCGTTGCCGTCGGAATGCACCAGAACCAGATCGATAAAATCGGTTTCAAGACGTTGCAGACTGCGTTCAACCGACATGCGTGTATGCGCAGCGCTGAAGTCGTGGTGCGACAGGCCATCGGCAAATTCTTCACCGACTTTGCTGACAATCACCCAGTCCTGACGCTGATCGCGCAGCAGCGGGCCGAGGCGTTCTTCGCTGCGACCATAAGCCGGGGCAGTGTCGATCAGGTTGATGCCCAGTTCGCGCGCCTGGCGCAGCAGCATCCGCGCTTCGTCATCGCCGGGGATCTGAAAACCGTTGGGGTATTTCACGCCTTGGTCGCGGCCGAGTTTGACCGTGCCCAGACCCAGCGGCGAAACGGTCAGGCCGGTGCTGCCCAGCGGGCGGTGGAAGTCGTGCAGGCTCGGAAGGCTCATGGCAGCAGTTGCTCCCAGGCAGGAAGGCCCATCGGTGGTTTCGGCAGGGCCGGTAACGGTTCGCTGGCGTGGGGCTGAATGCCGTCGCGCTCAAGTGCAGCGATCACGCGATCAGCGAAGTCCGGCGCCAGCGCCAGTTTGGTCGGCCAGCCGACCAGCAGACGACCTTGCTCGGCGAGGAAGGCGTTGTCCGGGCGGGTCAGCCCGGTTTGCAATGGTTCGGCACGGTCAACGCGCAAGGTCGCCCATTGCGTGGTGCTGAGGTCGATCCACGGTAGCAACTGTGCAATCTCTTTTTGTGCTGTGGCGATCTGCTCGGCGGGCTCGCGGTGTACGCCTTCGCTTTCGGCGATGTCGCCGCCCATGTACCAGACCCACTGACCGTCAGCGGCAGGATGGGTGGTCACGGTGATGCGCGGTTTGGTGCCGCCGCCCAGGCAGTGCGCGTACAGCGGCTTCAGGCCCGGGCCTTTGGCGATGATCATGTGCAGCGGTCGACGTTGCATGGCCGGTTGGCTCAGGCCGAGGTCTTCAAGCAATTGCGCAGTACCGGCGCCGGCGCTGAGCACGATGCGTTGCGCACGAATCTCGCGGCCATCGACTTTCAGGCCAACCAGCACGCCCGCTTCCAGCAGCGGTTCGATGGTTTGCCCGGCGAGCAGACCGTCGCCGGCCAGATCGGCGAGACGCTGCACCAGGCTCGGCACGTCCACCACCAGCTCGGCGAGGCGGTAGACCTTGCCCTTGAAGCGTTTGTCTTGCAGGGCCGGCGGCAGTTGCTCGCCCTTGACCTGATCGACACGGCCACGCACGGCTTTACTGGCGAAGAAACTGGTGAGATTGCCGGCGAGGGTGCCGGGCGACCACAGGTAGTGAGCTTCGGAGAGCAGGCGCACGCCGGACAGATCCAGCTCGCCGTCTCCTGCCAGCGCTTCACGCCAGCGGCGCGGCATGTCGGCGATGGCTTCCGAAGCACCGGTCAGCGCACCGTGCAGCGCGTATTTGGCGCCGCCATGGATGATGCCCTGGGACTTCACAGTCTGCCCGCCACCGAGGCTGGCGCTTTCCACCAGCACGGTCGAAAAACCCTGACTGCGCAGACGCGCGTTCAGCCAGAGGCCGGCGACACCAGCGCCGACAATCAGAACGTCGGTGGAAATAACGGATGGCATGCAACGACCTCAGGTGTTCAAGACGAGGGCGCAGTATACAGACTCGGCAAAGAGGCGGATTTGTCGATGATCAACCGGGCAAACACAAAACCAAATGTGGGAGCGGGCTTGCTCGCGAAAGCGCTGTGTCAGACAACATATTGTTAACTGACACACCGCCTTCGCGAGCAAGCCCGCTCCCACAGGGGGGAATTGCGTTACTTCAAATTAATGGCCGGCGGTTTTCGAGAACAGCTGAATGACGACGACGCCCAGTACGATCAGCGCCATCCCGAGCATCGCCGGCACATCCAGTTTCTGCCCATAAATAAACAGCGCCGCGACGCTGACCATCACAATCCCCATCCCCGCCCACACCGCGTAGGCCACGCCGACTGGCACCGTGCGCACCACCAGCGTCAGCATCCAGAACGCGATGCCGTAACCGACGATGACCAGCACCAGCGGCAGCGGCGTGCTGAAGCCTTTGACGGCTTTCATCGACACGGTGGCGATCACTTCGGCGCAGATGGCAATGGCCAGGTAGGCGTAGGCGTTCATGGTTCAAATCCTCAAGGTGAAACGTTGCTTTCTGAGCCGGCATTTTAGAGGTTCACCAGATGGGGTAAAGTCATTACCTATCTGTTCTGAAGATGGGTTGGCGAGTCAATATGCAGTGGAATCTGGATCAACTTCGGGTGTTTGTCAGCGTCGCCGAGCAGCGCTCGTTTTCCGCCGTGGCGCGGCAGCAGCGTAAGGCGCAGTCGGCGATCAGCAGCGCCATCGCCATGCTCGAAGACGACCTCGGTGTCAGCCTGTTCGAGCGTAGTAGCGGTCGCCAGCCGACCCTCACCGAAGCGGGGGAGGCGTTGCTCGAAGAGGCGCGGGAAGTGCTGCGCCAGTGCGAGCGCCTCAACGGCCGGGCGATGGCGATGATGCGCGGTCAGGAAGCGCAGTTGCGCGTGGCGCAGGATGAAGCGATGCCTTATCAGGCATTGGTGGAAAGTTTCGGCGCACTGGCCGAGCAATTCCCCAGCCTCGAAGTGCAACTGACCAGCGCCGCGCAAGGTGAAGTCGCGCGCAAACTGGAGGAGCGTCGCGCTGACCTCGGCCTGCTGTTCTATCACGACGAAATCCCCGAAGCGCTGGAGCGTCGAGTCCTTGGCAGCGTGGAAATGGTCACTGTCTGCGGGATCAATCATCCGTTGGCGACGCAGAGCTACGTCACATGTCAGCAAATGGCGCAGCATCGGCAACTGTTGATGTCGACCCAAACCAGCGTCTACCCCGGCAACGAACCGGCCAGCCCGCAGGTGTGGCGCGCCGACAGCTACTACGTGATGGCCGAATGGCTGGTGCGCGATCTCGGCTGGGCGTGGCTGCCACGCCACGTCGTGCAGTACTCGGCCTATCAAGGTTTGATGGTCGAACTCGACAGCGAATGGACACCGCCGGCGCTGGTGGTGGAACTGGTCTGGCGCCGTGACGAGCCGCTCGGCCCGGCGGCGCGTTGGCTGGCGGAGCGTTTTGCCGTGCACTTGCGGGCGATCGGCGACAAAAGTCGATAAACTCCGCCGCCATGAATAGAACTCTGTACACCGCGCTGTTTTACCTGGGGCTGCCATTGGTGGCGATTCGGCTGTGGCTGCGAGCGCGCAAGGCGCCGGCGTATGCCAAGCGGATTGGCGAACGTTTTTCCTACGGGATGCCAACGCTGCAACCCGGTGGCATCTGGGTGCACGCGGTGTCGGTGGGCGAGAGCATTGCCGCGGCGCCGATGATCCGCGCCTTATTGCAACGTTATCCACAGCTGCCGATCACCGTGACCTGCATGACCCCGACCGGTTCGGAACGGATTCAAGCGCTGTTCGCCAATGAGCCGCGCATCCAGCATTGCTACCTGCCGTATGACTTGCCGTGTGCGGCGGCGCGGTTTCTTGATCGCGTGCAACCGAAACTCGCGGTGATCATGGAAACCGAGTTGTGGCCCAACCACATTCATCAGTGCGCCAAACGCGGGATTCCAGTGGCGTTGGCCAACGGACGCTTGTCCGAGCGTTCGGCGCGCGGTTATGGGCGGTTCCGCAAACTGACGGCGCCGATGCTCGCCGAGATGAGTTTTTTCGCCATTCAGACTGAAGCAGAAGCGCAGCGCTTCCGTGATCTGGGTGCGCGTCCGGAAACGGTCGAGGTGACGGGCTCGATCAAATTCGACCTGACCATCGACCCCGCACTGCTGCAACGCGCCGCCGAATTGCGTGGGCAATGGCAGGCGCTGGAGCGTCCGGTGTGGATCGCCGCCAGCACTCACGAAGGCGAGGACGAAGTGGTGCTTGATGCCCATCGTCGTTTGCTGGCCAATCACCCGGACGCGTTGCTGATTCTGGTGCCGCGCCATCCTGAGCGTTTCAACTCGGTGTTCGAGCTGTGTCAGCGTGAAGGTTTCTCCACGGTGCGACGTTCGACCGGGGCCAATGTCGATGCGCAGACTTCTGTACTGCTCGGCGACACCATGGGCGAATTGCTGTTTCTGTATGCCTTGGCCGACAGTGCGTTTGTCGGCGGCAGTCTGGTGGCGAACGGCGGGCATAATCTGCTGGAACCGGCTGCGCTGGCGAAACCGGTGCTCAGCGGCCCGCATTTGTTCAACTTCCTCGACATCGCCGCGCAATTGCGTGAGGCCGGGGCGTTGGCAGAAGTGGAGGATGCCGAAGGGCTGGCGGTGGAAGTGCAGCGCTTGTTCGAGTTGCCGCGTGATGCGCAACGCATGGCCGACGCCGGGCTGGCCGTGATGCGCCGCAATCAGGGCGCGTTGCAGCGGTTGCTGGATGGCTTGGCGCGGCTGATCAAATAAAGCAAAAAGATCGTCCGATCGCGGCCCGAGCCTTCGGCAGCTCCTACAGGGGAATGCATTCCAATGTAGGAGCTGCCGAAGGCTGCGATCTTTTGCTTTTAAGGCCGGGCCTTGAGTTGTTCTTCTGCAGCCTTAGCCAGGTCCGGCGGCAGGAAATCCTTGTCCGGGTTGTAGTCGGCTTTCAGATAGCGTCGCAGATCTTCCAGGTCGCCGGGGTTCAACGTCCCCGCCGCCTGCTTCAAGCGCAGGTTGTCGAGGATGTAGTCATACCGCGTGTTGTTGTAGTTGCGCACCGAGGTGTACAGCTGACGCTGCGCATCGAGCACGTCAACGATGTTGCGCGTACCGACCTGATAACCGATTTCCGTGGCTTCCACCGCGCTCTGGTTGGAGATGATCGATTGCTTGCGCGCCTGTACCTGCTCGACGTCGGTGTTCACCGCGCGGTGCAGGTTGCGGGTGTTTTCGACGATCTGCCGACGCAGCGATTCGCGCTGTTGTTCGCTCTGATCCAGCTGCGCATACGACTGACGCACCTGCGAACTGGTCAGCCCGCCGCTGTAAATCGGCACGCTCAGTTGCAGGCCGACGGTGGTCTGTTCAACGTTGCCACCGTACGGCGCGCCGAACGAGTTCGGGTTGGCGAAACCGAGGGCGTCGTTGTCACCTTTTTCGTATTTGGCCACAGCATCGAGGGTCGGCAAGTGACCGGCCTTGCGCTGCTTCAATGTCTCTTCGGCCGAGCTGACGGCGTAGTTACTGGCCAGCAAATTGAGGTTCTGGCGCGCCGCCGTATCAACCCACGATTTAGCATCGTTCGGCGCTGGCGGCAGAATCGGCAGCGAGTGAACGATGCCCTGAATCGAGTTGTACTGACGGTTGGTCAGGGTGATCAGCGCTTCAAACGCATCATCGACCTGACGCTGCGCAACGATGCGGTTGGCCCGTGCGGTGTCGTAACTGGCTTGCGATTGCAGGACGTCGGTCTTGTCCGACAGGCCGACATCGAAACGCTCGTTGGACTGGTCGAGCTGGCGCTTGAACGCGGCTTCTTCGGCCTTGGTCGAGGCCAGGTTGTCCTGGCTGCGCAGCACGTTGAAATAGCTTTCCGCCGATTGCAGGATCAAGTTCTGCTCGGTTGCCGAGAGTTGCAGTGCGGCTTGCTCGTTGACGTCCTTCGCGGCCTGGTACTGGAACCAGCGATCGGCGCGGAACAACGGTTGCGCAAGGGTCGCCTGATACGAATGCGCGCTGCGGTTGGCGATGGCTGAAGGCTGATCAATCGAGGTGCGCACGTTGGCGGTCTCGGCGCCGCCGGACAGGTTCGGCAGCAAACCTGCGCGGGCCTGTGGCACCACTTCTTTCTGTGCGCCGTACTGGGCGCGGGCGGCGGCCAGATCGGCGTTGTTGTCGACCGCTTCCTGGTAAACGCTGACCAGATCGGTTTTGGTCGACAAGGGCGCTTCTGCTGCCCAGGCCATTGCGTTGGACGCACAAGACACGGCAATAGCCAGTGAGAGTTTGCGCAGCATGAGGCGATCCCTAGCATTAATATTATGGAAATAATGTGCGCGCCAAGGCTACGGCGCGGCCCCTGTAGCGTCAAGGCGCGGCAGGGCAAAGCGAGTGTAGTTGCGCAATCGGTTCACAACAATCGGCCAAGCCCCTGTATTTGCGCCATTCATCATGGTGTTTGCCGCGGTGTTGGCGTTCTTTGCCAGTTGTGTCTAGACTGGCCGGGTTCTTGTCGGGGTGCCTTGCTATGAGGCTGAGATCGAATAATTTCGGATCCCGTTGAACCTGATCAGGTTAGCGCCTGCGTAGGGAACAAGATTTCTCGTCACCCGGCGAGTCCTCTTGTGCTTCGTCCGGGAAATTGTTCGACAATCGAACGCTCGACGACGATGCACAGCACCAGTCCTGGTGCGTCCGTGCCTTTCAGGTTCTGCTCCGACAATCCACTGCCTGGATGCTGTCTGGAGAGCCCGTGATGACTACAAAATCAAAAAACGCGATCAACCTGAGTGACTCGGCCAAAGTCGACGAGCAATCGGTCAAGCCGTTCACCCGTTCGCAAAAAGTCTACGTTCAGGGCTCCCGCCCGGACATCCGCGTGCCGATGCGCGAAATCAGCCTCGACGTGACGCCGACCGATTTCGGCGGTGAAATCAACGCGCCGGTCACCGTTTACGACACCTCCGGCCCGTACACCGATCCGAACGTGGTGATCGATGTGCGCAAAGGTCTGGGCGATGTGCGTTCGGCGTGGATCGATGACCGTGGCGACACCGAGCGCCTGCCAGGCCTGAGCTCGAACTTCGGCCAACAACGTCTCGCCGACGCCGAGCTGACTAAACTGCGTTTCGCCCACGTCAACAACCCGCGTCGTGCCAAGGCCGGGGCCAACGTCAGCCAGATGCATTACGCCCGTAAAGGCATCATCACCGCCGAGATGGAATACGTCGCCATCCGCGAAAACATGAAGCTGCAAGAGGCCCGCGCTGCCGGCCTGTTGACGCAACAACACACCGGCCACAGCTTCGGCGCGAGCATCCCGAAAGAAATCACTGCCGAATTCGTCCGCGAAGAAATCGCCCGTGGCCGCGCGATCATTCCGGCCAACATCAACCACGTCGAACTGGAACCGATGATCATCGGCCGGAACTTCCTGGTGAAGATCAACGGCAACATCGGCAACAGCGCGCTGGGTTCTTCGATCGAAGAAGAAGTGGCGAAACTGACCTGGGGCATTCGCTGGGGTTCGGACACCGTGATGGACTTGTCCACCGGTAAACACATTCACGAAACCCGCGAGTGGATCATCCGCAACTCGCCAGTGCCGATCGGTACCGTGCCGATTTATCAGGCGCTGGAGAAAGTGAACGGCGTCGCCGAAGACCTGACCTGGGAGCTGTTTCGCGACACGCTGATCGAGCAGGCCGAGCAGGGCGTCGACTATTTCACCATCCACGCCGGCGTGCTGCTGCGTTACGTGCCGCTGACCGCCAAACGCGTAACCGGCATCGTTTCCCGTGGCGGTTCGATCATGGCCAAGTGGTGCCTGGCGCACCATAAAGAGAACTTCCTCTACACCCACTTCGACGAAATCTGCGAAATCATGACGGCCTACGACGTCAGCTTCTCGCTGGGCGATGGCCTGCGTCCGGGCTCGATTGCCGACGCCAACGACGAAGCGCAATTCGGCGAACTGGAGACCTTGGGCGAGCTGACCAAGATCGCCTGGAAACACGACGTGCAGTGCATGATCGAAGGCCCAGGCCACGTGCCAATGCAGTTGATCAAAGAGAACATGGACAAGCAGCTGGAGTGCTGCGACGAGGCGCCGTTCTACACGCTCGGCCCACTGACCACAGACATCGCGCCGGGTTACGACCATATCACCTCGGGTATCGGTGCGGCGATGATCGGCTGGTTCGGTTGCGCGATGCTTTGCTACGTGACGCCGAAGGAACACTTGGGCCTGCCGAACAAGGATGACGTGAAGACTGGGATCATCACTTACAAGATTGCGGCGCATGCGGCGGACTTGGCCAAAGGGCATCCGGGCGCACAGATTCGCGACAACGCCTTGAGCAAGGCGCGTTTCGAATTCCGTTGGGAAGACCAGTTCAACCTCGGCCTCGATCCGGACACCGCGCGTTCGTATCACGATGAAACCCTGCCGAAGGATTCGGCGAAGGTCGCGCACTTCTGTTCGATGTGCGGGCCGAAATTCTGCTCGATGAAGATCACCCAGGAAGTCCGCGAATACGCGGCCAACCAGCGGATCGAAGCGGTCGACGTGGACGTCGCCCAAGGCCTGGCGGAACAGGCCGAGCGGTTCAAGAAGGAAGGCAGTCAGCTGTACAAAAAGGTTTGACCCCGTACTGATCGTTCCCACGCTCCGCGTGGGAATGCAGCCCGTGACGCTCCGCGTCACTGGACGCGGAGCGTCCCTAGAGGCATTCCCACGCAGAGCGTGGGAACGATCACAACACAACAAAAATGTCCCTCTGAGATAACACCCTTGAGCATTCAACCCAGCACTTATTCCCCCGACCTCGCCGTACCCGCTGACAAGCGTGTCTTCGGCGGTCGTGATCTGTTTTCCCTGTGGTTCTCCCTCGGCATCGGCCTGATGGTTTTGCAGACCGGCGCATTGCTCGCGCCGGGCTTGGGCCTGTCCGGTTCGCTGTTGGCGATTTTCCTCGGCACGCTGGTCGGCGTGCTGTTGCTGGCCGCCGTTGGCGTGATCGGCAGTGACACCGGCCTGTCGTCGATGGCCGCGCTGAAGCTCAGCCTCGGCAGCAAAGGCGCGAGCCTGCCGGCGCTGCTCAACCTGCTGCAACTGATCGGTTGGGGCTCGTTTGAAATCATCGTCATGCGTGACGCCGCCAGCCTGCTCGGTACCCGCGCGTTCAGCGAAGGTTCGCTGTGGTCGAATCCGATGTTGTGGACGCTGTTTTTCGGCGCTCTCGCGACGTTGCTGGCAGTCAGTGGCCCGTTGACCTTCGTGCGGCAGATCCTGCGCAAGTGGGGCATCTGGTTGTTGCTCGCCGCGTGCATCTGGCTGACCTGGAACCTGTTTGCCAAAGCCGATCTGGCCGATCTGTGGTCGCGTGCCGGTGACGGTTCGATGCCATTCGCCGTGGGCTTCGACATTGCCATCGCGATGCCGCTGTCGTGGCTGCCGCTGATCGCCGACTACTCACGTTTCGGCAAGCGTGCGAAGAATGTGTTCGGTGGCACTGCGGTCGGTTTCTTCATCGGCAACTTCTGGCTGATGAGCCTTGGCGTCGCCTACACCCTGGCCTTCGCGCCGAGCGGTGAAGTCAACGCGCTGCTGTTGGCATTGGCTGGCGCCGGTCTGGGCATTCCGCTGTTGCTGATTCTGTTGGACGAGTCGGAAAACGCCTTCGCCGATATTCACTCGGCAGCGGTGTCCAGCGGGATTCTGTTGCGCCTGAAAGTCGAGCATCTGGCCTTGGCCATCGGCGTGATCTGCACGCTGATCGCCTTGCTGGCGCCGTTGGCGCAGTACCAGAATTTTCTGCTGCTGATCGGTTCGGTGTTTGCGCCGCTGTTCGGCGTGGTGCTGGTGGATCACTTCATTCTGCGCAAGCGCAGCGCTCAGGTCGCATCAGCCGCATTGCGCTGGCCGGCGTTGTTGGCGTGGCTAGGTGGCGTGAGCACCTACCATTTGCTGGCGAATCTGTATCCGGATGTCGGCGCAACCCTGCCGGCGCTGGTGCTGGCAGGGCTGTTGCAGCTAGTGCTGGGTCGGGCCTTCAGTTACGGCCGGGAAACAGCTCAGGCTTGAGAATGCCGTTCAGACGCGGATAAGGAATCTTCAGTTCGACGTGGCCCAGCGCGTAAGGCGCAATAGTGGTCACGTCGTACTTGAGGATCACGCCGCCATAGGTCAGCGCCACGTTCTGGGTTTTCACGAACGGCCAGTTCTTCACGAACTCCGCTTCCTGATCGAGCTTGGTGCTGATCAACCAGCTGTTGTGCGCGACCTGTGCCGCCTTCCAGAAAGCGTCTTCCTGACCCGGCAGCAACATGTCGGACAGGTTCAGCACCTTGTGCTGCTGGCGCGAATAGTTGATGAAACCGCGACCCGGATTGCCATGCGCGCCGCCGGTGTCGAGGTAGCTCGACAACTCGATGATCACCAAGCCGTCATGCTGCTCACGTACTTTCGCTTGCAGGTAGCTGCTGTTGCGCGGGCCGGCACTGGCCAGAAACTGATCGCGATAAGCCGCCAGGGTCGGCGCTACCGGGGCATTTTTCTCGGTGCGGGTCATTTGCAGCAGACGTTTTTCGATGATGCCGTCCAGTGCAGGTTCGGCCGGGAAGCGCAGGGTGTCGATGTTCACCAGCGGACAATCCGGGTTGGAACAGCCAGGTTTCAACTGTTCGGATGCGTCGCGAGTGGTCTCCAGCGGCGTGCGGTAGTTGGGCTGGAACAGGCTCGCGCAGGCGCCCAGAGTCAGGGCGATGGCGGCCACGGAGGCAATTTTGAAAAGCGACATAGGCGTCCTTTCGAAAACAAGGGAAGGCAAAAAGTTACCGCTTCGACTCTCAACGAGGCAGTCAGTTCGCCACTAAGCTAATTAGAGTGGGTTTCGCCTCCACCGTCCATCCCGCTGACGGTAAAGGGGCTGCATCAAACCGTTCGGGCGCGTTAGGATGGCGCGAAGTCGAGGTTGCCAATCAAGCAACGCAGCCTCGTAATGGAATTGCAGTAAAGAGGATGCTCATGACTGATTTTGCCAACGCCATTCCGACCGCCGTCGATATCGTGCGGCGCGAAAAATGCTACGAGGGCTTTTACAAGCTCGACCGCGTGCACCTGCGCCATGAATTGTTCGCCGGGGGCATGAGCCGCGAAATCAACCGTGAAATCTTCGTCCGCCACGATGCCGTGTGCATGCTGCCGTACGATCCGCAGCGCGACGAAGTGGTGCTGATCGAGCAGTTTCGCATCGGCGCCATGGGCAAGACCGACAACCCGTGGCTGGTCGAACTGGTCGCTGGTCTGATCGACAAGGATGAACAACCGGAAGAAGTTGCTCACCGCGAGGCGCAGGAGGAAGCTGGGCTGGACATCAAGGCCCTGTGGCCGATGACCAAATATTTCCCGTCGCCGGGCGGCAGCAACGAGTTCGTGCATTTGTACTTGGGGCGTTGCAGCACCGAAGGCGCAGGCGGCCTGCATGGCCTGGAAGAAGAGGCAGAAGATATCCGCGTCACGGTCTGGGCCTTTGAAGATGCCTTGCAGGCCGTCCGTGACGGACGCATTGCCAACGCGGCGAGCATTATCGCCTTGCAGTGGCTGGCGCTGAACCGCGCCGAAGTGAGGGGGCTATGGTTGTAAACAAGTTGCGCGATCGTTATCGAGTCGACCTCGCGGGGCTGCAAGCCGCCTGCGAGGCCAACTACGCGCGCCTGATGCGGCTGGTGCCGGACATGCGCAACGACCCCGAAGCGCGGCGCATCGCCGTGACTCAGGGCGAGCAGATGCTCGGCGTGCTGGCCCTCGAAGTGCTGCAAACCTGCCCGTACACCACCACTTTGCAAGTGCGTCAGGAACACAGCCTGCCGTGGCTGCCGGTGCCGCAACTGGAAGTGCAGGTTTATCACGACGCACGCATGGCCGAAGTGGTCAGCGCCGAAGATGCACGACGCTTTCGCGGCATCTATCCTTACCCGAACGCCGCGATGCATCAGCCGGATGAAAAGGCTCAGCTCAATCTGTTCCTGGGGGAATGGCTGAGTCATTGCCTGGCGCTGGGGCATGAGTACGAAGTCGTACGCTAGTTGTGAACTGCGTCCGGTTCACCGCTTTCCTCTTTTACTGATCCCCCAGCATAATTGCGGCACTTGATCGATTCCGTGCTTTTGCCTTGGGAGAACGCCTTGCCGAGCGTATCCACGTTGACCCCCGCCGATTCGGCGCTGCTGGTGCAGTTGTCCGACAGCCATCTGTTCGCCGAGGCGGACGGTTCGCTGCTGGGCATGAACACCCGCGAGAGCCTGCAAAAGGTCATCGATTTGGTGCTGGGGCAACAGCCGCAGATCGATCTGATTCTGGCCACCGGGGATATTTCCCAGGACGGCACGCTGGAGTCGTATCAACAGTTTCGCCAGATGAGCGCGCAGATCGATGCGCCGGCGCGCTGGATTCCTGGTAATCACGACGAACCGCAAATCATGGCGGTTGCCGCCGTGCAAAGCGCATTGCTGGAACCGATTGTGGATATCGGCAACTGGCGGGTGACGATGCTGGATTCGGCGGTGCCGGGTTCGGTGCCGGGGTATTTGCAGGACGATCAATTGCAGCTGCTGGCCCGTTCGCTGAGCGAAGCGCCGGAGCGGCATCATCTGGTGTGCTTTCACCATCATCCGGTGTCGATTGGCTGCGCGTGGATGGAGCCAATTGGTTTGCGCAATCCTGAAGCGTTTTTCGAGGTGCTGGATCGTTTTCCACAGGCCCGCGCGGTGTTGTGGGGGCATGTGCATCAGGAGATTGATCGCGAGCGTAATGGCGTGCGGCTGATGGCTTCGCCGTCGACGTGCATTCAGTTTGAGCCGGGCAGTGAGGACTTCAAGGTGGGGGAGCAGGCGCCGGGGTATCGCTGGTTGCGGTTGTTACCGGATGGTCGCCTGGAAAGCGGCGTCGAACGCGTCACCGGATTCGCCTTCACCGTCGACTACGGCTCCAACGGCTATTGATAATCCCTGTAGGAGCTGCCGCAGGCTGCGATCTTTTGATCTTAAAAACAGAATCAAAAGATCTCAGCCTGCGGCAGCTCCTACAGGATGCAGCCAGGCATCATTTGGATGGCCCATCCTGCCGTGACTCCCTGTAAACTCCGCTATCTTTCGCCGACACTCAGGGAGCTCAAATGTCCGGTTCGATCCTCTATATCCACGGTTTCAACAGCGCCCCGGCCTCGAAAAAGGCCTGTCAGCTGGTAACGGTGATGGAGCAACTGGGTTTGAGCGACAAACTGCGTGTCCCGGCCCTGCATCACCATCCGCGCGAAGCCATCGGTCAGTTGGAGCAGGCAATCGCCGAGCTGGGCAGCCCGCTGCTGGTGGGAAGCTCACTCGGCGGCTACTATGCGACTCACCTGGCCGAGCGCCATGGCCTGAAAGCCCTGCTGGTCAACCCGGCGGTCAGCCCGCACCGGATGTTCGACGGCTATCTGGGCACGCAGAAAAACCTGTATACCGATGAAACCTGGGAATTGACCCACGACCATGTAACGGCCCTGGCCGAGCTGGAAGTGCCAGCACCTGTGGACGCCCAGCGCTATCAGGTATGGTTGCAGACCGGCGATGAAACACTGGATTATCGCCTCGCCCAGCAGTATTACCGCGCCTGCGCCTTGCGCATTCAGGCCGGCGGCGACCACAGTTTCCAAGGCTTTGCCGGGCAATTGCCGGCGTTGCTGAGTTTTGCCGGCATTGGTGCCGATGTGTATCAGGCAATCGATTTCACCGCACTGTGAAGTCTTGCCCCTATTTCATGAATGACTGACGACGAGACCCTATGGCCACTCCCAGCGCTAGCTCTTATAACGCCGACGCCATCGAAGTCCTCTCGGGCCTCGACCCGGTGCGCAAACGCCCCGGCATGTACACCGACACCAGTCGGCCGAACCACCTCGCCCAGGAAGTCATCGACAACAGCGTCGACGAAGCCCTGGCTGGTCACGCCAAATCGGTGCAGGTCATCCTGCACGCCGATCACTCGCTGGAAGTCAGCGATGACGGCCGTGGCATGCCGGTCGACATCCACCCGGAAGAGGGCGTGTCGGGCGTCGAACTGATCCTCACCAAGCTCCACGCGGGCGGCAAGTTTTCCAACAAGAATTACCAGTTCTCCGGCGGTCTGCACGGTGTGGGTATTTCGGTGGTCAACGCCTTGTCGACCGAAGTGCGCGTGCGCGTAAAGCGTGACGGTAACGAATACCAGATGACCTTCGCCGATGGCTACAAAGCCACCGAGCTGGAAATCGTCGGCACCGTCGGCAAGCGCAACACCGGCACCAGCGTGTACTTCGCGCCGGATCCGAAATACTTCGATTCACCAAAATTCTCCATCAGCCGCCTCAAGCACGTGCTCAAGGCCAAGGCTGTGCTGTGCCCGGGCCTGCTGGTCAGCTTCGAAGACAAAGGCACCGGCGAAAAAGTCGAGTGGCATTACGAAGACGGCCTGCGCTCGTATCTGGTCGACGCCGTCAACGAATTCGAACGCCTGCCGAACGAGCCGTTCTGCGGCGCGTTCGCCGGTAATAAAGAAGCCGTCGACTGGGCGCTGCTTTGGCTGCCGGAAGGTGGCGACGCGGTACAGGAAAGTTACGTCAACCTGATCCCGACGGCGCAGGGCGGCACCCACGTCAACGGTTTGCGTCAGGGCCTGCTCGATGCCATGCGCGAATTCTGCGAATTCCGCAGCCTGCTGCCACGCGGCGTGAAGCTGGCGCCGGAAGACGTCTGGGAGCGCATTGCGTTCGTCCTGTCGATGAAAATGCAGGAGCCGCAATTCTCCGGCCAGACCAAAGAACGTCTGTCGTCCCGTGAAGCGGCGGCATTCGTCTCCGGTGTGGTTAAAGACGCCTTCAGCCTGTGGCTCAACGCCAACCCGGAAACCGGTCTGGCCTTGGCCGAACTGGCGATCAACAACGCCGGCCGTCGTCTCAAGGCGAGCAAAAAGGTTGAACGTAAACGCGTCACCGCAGGCCCGGCATTGCCGGGCAAACTGGCGGATTGCGCCGGCCAGGATCCAATGCGCTCCGAACTGTTTCTCGTCGAAGGTGATTCCGCCGGCGGTTCCGCCAAGCAAGCGCGGGACAAGGAATTCCAGGCGATCCTGCCGTTGCGCGGCAAGATCCTCAACACTTGGGAAGTCGACGGCAGCGAAGTGCTCGCCAGTCAGGAAGTGCACAACATCGCCGTCGCTATTGGTGTCGATCCTGGCGCGGCAGACATGAGCCAGTTGCGCTACGGCAAGATCTGCATCCTCGCCGACGCCGACTCCGACGGTCTGCACATTGCCACGCTGCTGTGCGCGCTGTTCGTCCAGCATTTCCGCCCGCTGGTGGATGCCGGTCACGTCTACGTCGCCATGCCGCCGTTGTACCGCATCGACCTGGGCAAAGAGATCTACTACGCCCTCGACGAAGCCGAGCGCGACGGCATTCTCGACCGTCTGGTTGCCGAGAAGAAACGCGGCAAACCGCAGGTCACGCGATTCAAAGGTCTGGGTGAAATGAACCCGCCGCAGCTGCGCGAAACCACCATGGACCCGAACACTCGGCGTCTGGTGCAGCTGACGCTGGGCGAAGACTACGCCGAAACCTCGGAAATGATGGACATGCTGCTGGCGAAGAAACGCGCCGGTGACCGCAAAACCTGGCTGGAATCCAAAGGCAACCTCGCCGAGGTGCTGACCTGATGCACTTTGGCTGGGCCTTGGCGGGTGCGTTGCTGCTGAGTTCAATGAGCGTGTCGGCCGCGCCGATACAAGAGCTGCGCCTGCTCGCCGAGCATCCGGTCGACGGCATGCGCGGAGGCAACCTTTCGGGGCTGGCGCTGTGCGGTAACGAGTTGTGGACGGTGTCCGATCGTGATGACGATCAGATCTACCGTCTCAATACCGGCGACAAGGTCTGGCAGGCCGAAACCGTGCACATCGACGTCCCGCCGGTGCCCGACAGCGGTTTGCCGTGGGGCATCAGCTCGCGCACGTGGGCTGCATCGTTTGTGCGTGGCGGCGATCTGGATTTCGAAGGCATTACCTGCGACAACGCTGGCAATCGCTTCATCGTCAGCGAGGCCCACGCGGCCGTGTTGCAAGTGCCGCCACAAGGCCCGGCGTCATGGCTGAAAATCTCGCCGATGCTGGTGAAAGAAGCCCGCGCCAGTGGCATGTTGCTGCACTTCAATGCGCTGTTCGAAGGCTTGGCGATCAACCCGGCTGGCGATCAGATCTGGTTGGCCGCCGAGCGTGAGCGCCGTGGTCTGCTGACCATCAAGCGTCAGCAAACGGTCTGGGATTGCGACGGTGCCTGTGTTCTGCTCAGCGAAGCTGGCGTTGAAATGCAGCCGCCGCAGTTCCCCAAGGCTCGCGCCGTCACCCGTGATTTCGCCGACCTTTCGCTGTTCAACGGCAAGCTGTTCACGCTGGAACGCAATGCCTTCGAGATCTGCCGCCGCGACGCAGTCACGGCTAAAGTCGAGCAATGCTGGTCGTTCGCTGAAGATGCCTTGCAACCGCAGCGCCAATACCCACAGGCCTACGGTCTGGCAGAAGCGTTGGTGGTGGATGCGCAGGGCGCGTGGATCGGTATCGACAACAATGAAGGCGTCCGCGCCGACGGCGAAAAACGTCCGATCATCTGGCGCTTTGCCGCGCCTGACGGTGGCTGGAGCGCCAAGCCTTGAGCCAGCAACCCCCGGGCAAACGCGCCGGTCGCGTGCTGATGATTCTGGCCTGGTGCGCGGCGCTGTTTCTCGCTACGCGGTTTTTCGGCCAGTGGGAGCAACGCCAGCAGAATCCGAACGTGGTGGTCAGTTCGGAGCAGGGCGAAGGATTTATTGAGGTGAAACTGGCCGGCAATGCCCAAGGGCATTTTGTCGCCAGCGGTCAGATCAACGGTGAGCCGGTGGAGTTTATGCTCGACACCGGTGCGACCGATGTGGCGATCCCGGCGGATCTGGCCAAACGTTTGAAGCTGGAAGAAGGTTTCGGTGTGACCCTGAGCACGGCCAACGGCCTGAGCCAGGGCTATCGGACAAAAATTGCCCGCCTGCAATTGGGCGACATCGTGCTGCGGGACGTCCGCGCACTGGTGGTGCCGGGGTTGCATGGCGATCAGGTGCTGCTCGGCATGAGCGCCTTGAACAAACTTGAATTTACTCAGCGCGGTGGCACCATGTTGCTGCGCCAGACAACGAACCGATGAGGCCTGCATGAGCAATCCCCTTGATCTCAGCCTGGACGGTGTAGAACGCCGGTCGCTGGCTGACTTCACCGAAAGTGCCTACCTCAACTACTCCATGTACGTGATCATGGACCGTGCGCTGCCGCATATCGGCGACGGTCTGAAACCGGTACAGCGTCGCATCATTTATGCGATGAGCGAGTTGGGCCTGGACGCCGATTCCAAGCACAAGAAATCGGCGCGTACCGTCGGTGACGTGCTCGGTAAGTTTCACCCGCACGGTGACTCGGCGTGCTACGAAGCGATGGTGCTGATGGCTCAGCCGTTCAGCTATCGCTACACGCTGGTCGACGGCCAGGGTAACTGGGGTGCGCCGGACGATCCGAAGTCCTTCGCCGCCATGCGATACACCGAAGCGCGTTTGTCGCGTTATTCCGAAGTGCTGCTCAGCGAACTGGGCCAAGGCACTGCAGACTGGGGCCCGAACTTCGACGGCACCCTGCAGGAACCGTTGGTGCTGCCGGCGCGCCTGCCTAACATTCTGCTCAACGGCACCACCGGCATCGCCGTGGGCATGGCCACCGACGTGCCGCCGCACAACCTGCGCGAAGTCGCCACTGCTTGCGTGCGTCTGCTCGATGAGCCGAAAGCTACAGTCGAACAGCTCTGCGAACACATTCAGGGCCCGGACTATCCGACCGAAGCGGAAATCATCACGCCGCGCGCCGACCTGCTGAAAATGTACGAAACCGGCAAGGGCTCGGTGCGCATGCGTGCCGTGTACCACGTCGAGGACGGCGATATCATCGTCACCGCGCTGCCGCACCAGGTCTCCGGTGCGAAAGTGCTGGAGCAGATCGCTGCGTTGATGCAGGCGAAACCGTCGAAAGCCCCGCAGATCGCTGACCTGCGCGACGAATCCGACCACGAAAACCCGTGCCGCATCGTCATCATTCCGGTCAACAGCCGCGTTGATCACGACGCGCTGATGCAGCACCTGTTCGCCAGCACCGAGCTGGAGTCGACCTACCGGGTCAACGTCAACATCATCGGTCTGGACGGCAAACCGCAGCTGAAAAACCTCCGCGCCTTGCTGGTCGAATGGCTGGAATTCCGCGTGCAGACCGTGCGTCGCCGCCTGCAATTCCGCCTCGATAAAGTCGAGCGTCGTCTGCACCTGTTGGACGGTTTGTTGATTGCCTACCTCAACCTGGATGAAGTGATCCACATCATCCGTACCGAGGAACACCCGAAAGCCAAGCTGATCGAGCGTTTCGCCCTCAGCGAGATTCAGGCCGACTACATTCTCGACACCCGTCTGCGTCAGTTGGCGCGACTGGAAGAGATGAAGCTGCGCGATGAGCAAGACGAACTGCTCAAGGAACAAGCCAAGCTGCAAGCGTTGCTGGGCAGCGAAGCCAAGTTGAAAAAACTGGTGCGCACCGAGCTGATCAAGGACGCCGAAACCTATGGCGACGACCGTCGTTCGCCAATCGTCGAGCGCAGCGAAGCCAAAGCGTTGACCGAGCATGATCTGCTGCCGAACGAGAAAGTCACCGTTGTGCTGTCGGAAAAAGGCTGGATTCGTTCGGCCAAAGGTCACGACATCGACGCGACCGGCCTGTCGTACAAGGCCGGCGACGGCTTCAAGACCTCGGCGGCGGGGCGTTCCAACCAGTCTGCCGTGGTAATCGACTCCACCGGCCGCAGCTATTCGGTCGCCGCGCACACGTTGCCGTCGGCGCGTGGCCAGGGCGAACCGTTGACCGGCCGTCTGACGCCGCCACCGGGCGCCTCGTTTGAATGCGTGCTGATGCCGGAAGACGACGCGTTGTACGTGATCGCCTCCGACGCCGGTTACGGTTTCGTCGTGAAAGGCGAAGACCTGCAAGCCAAGAACAAGGCCGGTAAAGCCCTGTTGAGCCTGCCGAACAACGCCAAAGTCATCGCGCCACGCCCAGTGGCTGATCGTGAGCACAACTGGCTGGCCTCGGTCACGACCGAAGGTCGCCTGCTGATCTTCAAGATTAGCGATCTGCCACAATTAGGTAAGGGCAAAGGCAACAAGATCATCGGTATTTCCGGTGAACGTGTGGCCAGTCGCGAAGAATATGTCACGGACATCGCCGTCATTCCGGAAGGCGCCACGTTGGTATTGCAGGCCGGAAAACGGACTCTGTCGCTGAAGGCCGACGACCTCGAACACTACAAAGGTGAGCGTGGACGTCGTGGCAATAAGCTACCTAGGGGCTTCCAGAGAGTGGATGCGCTGCTCGTCGAAAACCTCAATTAGGCGTCCTAGACGCGTCGATCCACGATTTAACGCGTAGATCGACGCTTTGGCGCTGGAGTCGGAACGCATATTCACGGATGATATGGCCTTTCAAGCGCCGGCGTGGCCGAGCGTTCTTCATATTTATTGAGTATTTTCACTGTGGTCAGCCTTGTGGCGGCCACCTGGACGGGATGATGACTGCGCTACGCCTTCCACTTATTTTGTTGCTCGCCGGCGTTCTTGGCCTGGCGGGTTGCAGCGTTCACCAGCCGGTGTCGCTGTATCAACTGGACAGCGGAAGTCCGGTTCAGCCTGCGCAAAGCGCGGGCATGGCGGTTCTGCTGGGCCCGGTAGTCGTCGCCGATTACCTGCAACGGGAAACACTGCTGCAACGTCAACCCGACGGCAGCCTGCAAGCGGCGACCGATGGTCGTTGGGCCGGCAGCCTTTCGTCGGATATCGATCAGTTGTTGATGCGTCAGGTCGCGGGTCACCTCGACAGCCAACGTGTGGTGCTGGCACCGGCCACCAGCGGGTTTACCCCGGATGTGCAGGTGTTGCTGACCATCACGCGTCTGGACTCCGGCGTTAAACAACCGGCGATTCTGGATGCGCAGTGGCGTTTGATTGACCGTCGTGGTCAGGTGCGGGATAACCGCATCATTCATCTGCAAGAGCTGCATGCGGGCAGTACGGCTTCGCAGGTTCAGGCGCAGGGGATTTTGTTGCAGCGTCTGGCTGAGCAGTTGTCGGTGGCGCTGAAACCGTTGGCTAATCAGCCTCCAGTGGCTGAAGCGCCGCGTAAATCGGCACCGAAACCGGCAGCGCCGGCGGCGGACGCGGATAAGCAGCCGAAGATTCCGATGGCTTCGCCGATTCGGACGGATATGGAAGTGTTCCGCTTCTAACGCTGGATCGAGTTAAAACAGAGCCCGCCTTGTGCGGGCTTTGTTGTTTCTGGGGTTCTGCGTAAAAGATCAAAAGCCCCTCACCCTAACCCTCTCCCAGAGGGAGAGGGGACTGACCGAGGTGTCTGGCGTCATACGTCGACCTGAAAGGTCCAGGCGATTATGGTTTCAAAGCAGGCGTCATACATCGATCTTAAATATCCTGGCGATTATGGATTCACAGCTGGGCGTTCAAGTCGGTGCAGCTCTGCAATATCCCCCCAATCAGTCCCCTCTCCCTCCGGGAGAGGGCTAGGGTGAGGGGATTTTCAGTCACCCACAAAAAAGCCCGCAGACAATCACTCGTCTACAGGCCTTATGTTTAGCAGCGAAAAAATCGCAGCCTTCGGCAGCTCCTACAACTTAAGCCCGACGCTCATGCATCCGCGCCAGTTGCCGTTCCAGCATCGACGGATAAGGCTCCATCAACCGCTCCACACAGCAAGCGCCCTCAGGGCTGGCGATCGGGCGGATTCGCGCGCGTTGGCGGATCAGCGCGTCGTCACCAATCTTGCGTTCCACCAGTAGCAGATTGCGGCTGTGCTGCGACAGGGCCAAAGCATCCTGCGCCGAATCCGTCAGCAGCAGATCGATCTGGCTCAACCCAAACAGCTCATCGCCCAAGGTCAGGCCCAACTGCAATTGCAGGGTGATGCCGCTGTCCGCGACTTCAATCTGCAACTGATGGCCCAGCGCGCGCAGCAGCTCGCCGCAGCAGATCGCGTTGGTCAGGTAATCGTCGCCGCTGTCTTCGGTGTGGAACAGCATCAGCGTGCTGCCGTCGTTCAAGGTTTCGATTTCACCCTGATACAACGAAGCCGCCTGATCGAGACAGTCGCGATAACGTTCCAGCAATTCTTCCAGACGCGCACGCGGCAGGCGACGCAGTTGTTCCTGCGAACCCAGCTGCACGGCGAGCACCGCACTGTGTTGCGGCACGCTCGGCGTGGCTTTGCGCACGACCGGTTGCGGTGCTGCATCGAGCGATTCGTCGCGCAGATCGGCAAACGCATCGTCGTCTTCATCGTCTTCAACGGTGCTGACGACGTGGCGTGGCGCCGGTTTCTGGGCGGCCATCGGACGGGATTCGTCGAAGCTCGGATCGCGCAGGTTGCGCACTTCGAACTCGGGCTCGTCGTCCTCTTCTTCGAATTCCGGCTCGGGTTCCGGTTCAGGCACGGGCGCTGGTTCCGGGGCGTAGTTGGCGTGCAGTTGACGCGCCAGATCGCCGATCTCGTCCTGACGATCTGTGCCTGGCGTGTACTCGTCGATGTTGCGCAGCCACACGCGCAATTGCAGCAGTGGCGTCGACAAATTACGGCCAATGCGCAGGCTCAGGGCTAGCGACAGTGCCAACAGAATCCCGCTGAGAATGCCCATGCTTTGCAGGCTGATGGTCATCGGCTGCTGGAACTGATCCATGTCGAGGCTGATGCGCAGTTGCCCGGCGGTCACGTCCTGGAACGTGATCTTGCTCTCGTACATGCCTTCGGCTTCGCCCAACAGGCTGTGCTTGGGCCGCTGACCGGACTCGGCGAGGATGCGGTTATCCACGCTGTAGATCGCCGCGTGGGCCACCAGTTTGTTCTTGGTCAGGTTGTTGAGCAGCA
Source organism: Pseudomonas sp. NPDC088429 (assembly GCF_044753305.1). Taxonomy (NCBI): domain Bacteria; kingdom Pseudomonadati; phylum Pseudomonadota; class Gammaproteobacteria; order Pseudomonadales; family Pseudomonadaceae; genus Pseudomonas; species Pseudomonas sp. NPDC088429. The sequence continues at coordinate 49,548 of NZ_JBIVMX010000037.1, forward strand.
CGTTGAGGCTGAGGATGTCGTTGGACACCAACAGCTCCGTGGCAGAGGTCGCGGTCTGCGTGGTCAGGCTTTCGCCCAGCGCATCGGCCTGCTGGTGCATGGCCTGCTTGAATTGCAAACCCATCACGCCGGCATAGATCACTAGGGCCAGAGCGACCAGGATCACGTTATGGCTGGCAATGCGCAATGCAATCGGTACACGGCGGTGGCGAAGTGCAAGGACGATCAGCAGGAAGAA
>NZ_JBIVMX010000038.1:0-49616 GCF_044753305.1 Pseudomonas sp. NPDC088429
CCGATGGTAGTGTGGGGTTTCCCCATGTGAGAGTAGGTCATCGTCAAGATTAAATTTCGAAACCCCAATTGCGAAAGCAGTTGGGGTTTTGTTTTGCCCACAGGAAAGTCACCGAAAGAGTTTTTAACAAGACAATGGACAGCCGCCACCCAGCGCGCCGCAACCTGACAGGCCGAAGTGAGCTAGCAGCGAGGGAATTAACAGGTGAGTGTCTTTCTGGCAGGCATTAAAAAGCCGGCTTGTGGGCGGCGTTATTATTGCTGTTGTGCCTTGTTTTACTAGGTGTCGTTTAGCTTTTTGTTCTTGTCCCCCCATTTGTCCCCCCATGCGCGCGTTGCGTAGCTTGACGGTTAGACGCAATGGGTGGTTTTTGCAGTTCGGAACGAATTGAGCTCTGTCGGGAATCTTCCGAAGCAGTGTTACGGGTGACCGTGCAGATCGAGTGACTAGCTACTGATAGTGGTTTATTTCCAGAGTATCTGAATCACTGGCGACCATCTGGTTTCGCTCAGTTCGCAGATTACCCACGCGGTGTATCTACTCGTTGTGGACACATTTCGCAAATTTCGAGCGTGGTGAATACGCAATCGAGTTCAGGGCCACCTCTCTATACAACTGTAGAGCGCTTAGCATTAGCTTGTGATAATCCATATAGAAAGGCATCATGTCATCATATTGATGACATTACCTGTTTAACAATGAACAATCAAAATTCCAATTCCGGTCTTATTGTCGTTTTTCGTGGATGAGGGGCGTCTGACCATGCATTCCCAGCTTGTTGAGAGCCTGAGCTACGCCCAGCGGGAGCGGCTCGCCTACATCGACTTTCGGCTCTATTTCATGGGAGAGATCGGTCGTCCCGATTTGGCAGGCCGCTTTGGGGTGGCTCCAGCGGGCGCAACCCGGGATCTGGCCCTCTATCGAGAGATAGCCCCGCAAAACATCGAGTTCGACGGCAGTAGCAAGATTTATCGGATCGCCAGGGGCTTCGTACCGATCTTTGAGCACGCCCCTCAGCGTGTGCTGTCGTCGATCTCTTGGGGGGGTGGTGGTTTGAGCGGCGAATTACAGTCGATGCTACCGTGTGAATCACCCACTGTCTTGGGCAACCCGCGATTGGACGTCTTAGCTCCAATCTGTCGGGCTATTCATGCCAAGCGACCTGTAGCTATCCGGTATCACTCAATGAGCAGTGGAGAGTCCGAGCGGGTGATCGTGCCCTTTGCGCTTGTAGACACCGGAGTGCGCTTGCACATTCGCGCCTTTGACCGCAAGAGCGGTGAGTTCCGTGACTTTTTCGTGACGCGGATTGAAGCCCCCAAGCTGCTCAACGAAGAACCTAAAGCGAACGAACGCCCGGACAACGATATCCAGTGGACTCGGATCGTGGAGCTGGATTTGGTACCTCACCCGCGCTTGAGCTGTCCCGAGATCATCCGGATGGACTACGGGATGCAGGAAGGTTCGATACGAATACGCGTTCGCGCTGCAATCGCTGGTTACATGCTGCTGCGTTGGAGTGTCGATGCCTCGCCTGACCACAGCTTGCAAGGCGATGAGTACAGGCTTTGGCTGAAGGACTACCTGGCGTTGTATGGCGTCAAGAATGCCGTACTAGCACCCGGCTACGCTCCCCACGGGAAGGACAGTATCAATGAATAACGTATTTGGCTTTCGCGATCAGCTCATCAGCGAATACAGCTCGTTTTCACGAAGCTTTTCCCGAATCGCTGCGCAAGACATCAGGGATGAGGTGGAGCGGCAGTATGCGGATGGGCGTTACTGGCCAGAGCCCCTCGTACAGATCAATCCGAACTATCAGCGCAAAGGTTCAGTGCAGCAGCTTGTGGCAGAGGGGATACTTCACGATGCCTGTGCCAATCTTTTTCAGGTTGGAAAAGCGGAAGGGAATCCCCATCCATTGCATCTCTATGCCCATCAGTTGCAAGCACTCGCCAAGGGCCAGGCCAAGCAAAGCTATGTCGTTACAACCGGCACTGGTTCCGGCAAATCGCTGTCTTTCTTCATTCCGGTCATTGATCGAATTTTGAAAGCCAAAGACCAGGAAAAAGCTGCACGCACCCGCGCCATCGTTATCTACCCGATGAATGCCTTGGCGAACAGCCAGCTCGAAGAGCTCGACAAATTTCTTCATGGCTATCCGGATGGACAACAACCCTTCACGGTTGCCCGTTATACAGGGCAAGAGTCAAAAGCAGCGCGTGACGCTATTGCAGGTAATCCGCCAGATATACTACTTACCAACTTCATGATGCTGGAACTGATCCTTACACGCTTCGACGCGGTAGATCGGCGGGTGGTCGATCACTGTCAGGGGCTGGAATTTTTGATCCTAGACGAGCTTCACACCTACCGTGGGCGCCAGGGGGCTGATGTGGCCTTACTGGTGCGCCGTTTGCGTGAGCGCCTGCAGGCGGATGAACTTGTTTGCATCGGCACATCCGCCACGATGTCTAGCACTGGAAGCTTGGCGGATCGAAACAAAACTGTGTCCGAGGTTGCCAGCAAGATTTTTGGAGCGCGCATAAGCGAGCAGGACATTATCGGAGAAACGTTGGAGCGCGTGACCGATCCGCTAAAAGATGTCGCGGCTGTGAAGTCTGATTTAGCGGATATGGTAGCTCGCTCTGAGTTTTCTTGGAAAAACTTTGACGCGTTTCGGGTTGATCCGCTGTCGATCTGGGTCGAATTACGTCTCGGCATTGAACTGCCTGACAACGAGCCGCCGCGTCGGGCAAAGCCGATGACAATCCAAGCAGCCAGTGAACAACTGGCGAACGATGCGGGTTGTGCGATCGATGTGGCGCGCAATGGTTTGCAGCGCTTTCTGTTGGCGGCACATGAAGTTAAAACCCCGCAGGGGCGGCCGCCATTCGCGTTCAAACTTCACCAGTTCATCAGCGGTCCTGGAAAGGTACTTGCTACTCTTGAAGCACAAAGTGTTCGTCATATCACTTTAGATGCGCAGCGTTTCGCGCCAGGTCGTCAGGAGGAAGGCGCTCAACTCTATCCTGTGCACTTTTGCCGGGATTGCGGTCAAGAGTATCTGCCGGTTTGGCAGTCTAAGCGGGCACCCACGAGCTACACCCCGCGCGAAATCGATGATATTACGGCAGACGATAACGAAGACGTCTTTTACGGATTTCTATGCCCTGCAACTTCCAATATGCCCTATCGAGGTGATATTGAAGACCTGCCTGAGACCTGGCTGGATTTGAGCCGCGATACACCCAAGATCAAACAAAATTACAAAAGGGCCGTACCTTATAGTGTCAGCATTGATGTACAAGGAAACGAGGGCTATGGCGAATCGTTCTGGTATATCCCAGGAAAGTTTCGCTTCTGTCTGAAATGTGGTCAATTGCATGAAGCACATGGCAAAGACATCAACCGTTTGGCCAGTCTTTCAGGTGAAGGGCGATCCTCTGCCACAACGATTCTGACTCTGACTGCACTACGCCAACTCTTCAACGATACAGAGCCTGCAAGCGGCCAACCTGATCCGCGCAAATTGCTTGGCTTTACCGACAACCGCCAGGACGCAGCGTTACAGGCCGGCCACTTCAACGACTTCGTTTTTTTGCTGACCTTGCGCGCAGGTCTTATTGGCGCTCTGCAGAACAGTAACGGGGAGCTAAGTGAAGAGCAGTTGGCTGATGCAGTGTTCAAGGCGCTCGGCTTTGATCGGTTGGACGAAGCTACGCTGGTCGAATATCTACGCACCCCCAAGCTCATGGGCCTTGCTCGACAGGAAGCTCAGCGCAGCCTGCGCTACATCATCGGTTACCGTTTGCTACGCGATCTGCGGCGTGGCTGGCGATTCAATAACCCAAACCTGGATCAACTGGGTTTGCTGATGATTAGTTATCGCGGTCTGGATGAATTTTGTTCCGATACTGCTGCGTTTGGTAAAAGTGGTGCGTTGGGGCAATTGAATGCCGCACACCGGGCAAGTTTGTGTCGGCTTCTTTTTGACACGATGCGTCGCGGGTTGTGCCTGGAGACTCGCTATCTCGATCCGGTCGAGCAAGACAAGGCCCGAACCAGCGCCTTCGCTTATCTCAATGAGCGTTGGGCTTTTGCGCCTGACGAGTTGTTGGAAACCGCCAAATACCTGATTCTCGGTAAGCGGCCGGAATACCGGGGCAAACCTAGAACAGATCTAGTGACAGGCGGGCCTCGTTCACGCCTGCTTCGCGACATCAAAACCGCTTCCTTCTGGAAAGAAACTGCCTTCGCCGGTCAAGTCACAAGCTGGAAAGACCCAGAGTGGGTCGAACTGGTGGAGGCGCTCCTACAAGCGGCTGCGCTCTACGGCTATGTCCAGAAGCATTCGATTGATCAAAAGCTAATAGGTTGGCGCCTAAATGCCGCGGCGTTGGATTGGTGTTTGCCAGAAGATTTTTTGCAGGCGGGGGACTCGCGCTCCAATCAGTTCTTCCGTGCGCTGTATCTGAACATCGCGGATTTGTTGCGCCAAACGAGCCATCCGCTGTTCGATTTTGAAGCGCAGGAACATACCGCTCAGGTGGATGCTGGACGCCGTCAATTACTGGAGCAACGTTTCCGCTACACGGACAAGGACCGCAAGGACTGGGCCGACAACCCCGCGCACGAAGCTCCGCTGGAGCGTCTGCCAATCATGTTCTGCTCGCCCACCATGGAGCTGGGTGTCGACATTTCATCACTGAATACCGTGTATCTGCGCAATGTTCCGCCAACCCCAGCCAATTATGCCCAGCGCAGTGGGCGTGCCGGTCGATCTGGTCAACAAGCCCTGGTGATCACCTATTGCGCCTCGTTGAGCCCGCATGATCAGTGGTTTTTCCATCATGCCAATGAAATGGTGCATGGCATCGTCCGCGCACCTACGCTAGATCTGGCCAATCGAGATCTGATCGAGAGCCATTTGCAGGCGGTCTGGCTGGCAAACGCCCACATTGCACTCGATGTCAGCATCGCTCCGATGCTCGACCTTGACCGACCGGGAAAACCGCTGATCAAGTCCTACCACGATGCACTAAATGATCCGGCAGTCACACAGCGTGCCCAGGCCAGTGCAGCTCGCGTTATTGCGCAGTTGCACCAGGAGCTCTCGGGCAGCGACTGGTTTTCAGCGGACTATGTGCAGAAGGTGATTGAGGGGGCGCCTCAGGCATTCTCCAATGCCCTTGAACGCTGGCGCGTCTTGTTCGATGCCACGCGAACACAAATGAACATGGCCGACCAGATCGTCAAAAGCCATACCGCGTCGCACAGTGAGCGCCAGAATGCACAGCGCCGCTATGGTGATGCGGCTCGACAATATGCCGTGTTGCTCAAGAACGGTAACACCCAGAACTCGGACTTCTACACTTACCGTTATCTGGCCAGCCAGGGTTTCCTGCCGGGCTACAACTTCCCACGCCTACCTTTGATGGCATGGATTCCCGCGCGCGGGGGGGGCGCCGGAAACGGTAAAGATGACGAGGGCAGCATGGTCAGTCGTCCGCGTTTTCTGGCCTTGTCGGAATTTGGCCCGCGTAGCCTAATCTATCACCAGGGGCGCATGTATCGTGTGGTACGCGCTAAGCTTAATGTGGGATCTGCCGATCATATCTCCGGCAACAGCCAGCTTGCTACTATCTCTTCGCTGGTCTGCAGCCAATGTGGTTATGGTCATTTGGGTGACATCAACGGCGCGCAGCCTTTGGTCAATCGCTGTGAGAACTGCGACGCTCTGTTGACTGAACATGACTGGGTGCGCGAGCTGTACCGCATTGAAACCGTAGAAACGGTCGCTGTCGAACGAATCTCCATCAATGATGAAGATCGTCAGCGCCAAGGTTTTGAGTTGCAAACCACCTACCGATTCTTGCCTGGGCCGGATGGAGTCATCCAGCAGCGTAAAGTCGAGGTCAGGCGCGGCGAGGAGGCTCTGGCCGAGTTAACCTATGCGCCAGCCGCTCGCTTGTGGCGCATCAATCGTGGCTGGCGCAGGCGCAAGAACAAAGAGCAACTGGGCTTTTACATAAACCCCATCACCGGCACCTGGAGCAAGCAGGACGAACCAGGCGGCAATGAAGAAGACGGTAAGGATGAGGCGCTGCTCGACAAAGCACCTAACCAGCGCATCGTTCCCTTCGTCGAGGACCATCGCAACCTGCTGATTCTCGCGCCCGCGCATGCCTTGTCAATCGAGGCCATGGCGACCTTACAGGCGGCACTCAAACGCGGCATCGAGATGACCTTCCAGATTGAAGAGTCCGAGCTCGTGGCCGAACCTTTGCCCAGAGCTGATGAACGTCGTGCGTTGATGTTTTATGAAGCAGCTGAAGGCGGCGCTGGGGTGCTAACCCGCATTGCTAGCGACCCAGCCAGCCTGGCACAGGTCGCCAGTAATGCACTCAAATTACTGCATCACAATACGCCGGAAGGTCCGTGGAAACTTGAAGACCTGCCCGCGCTGGAGCAAACCAATACGCTTGGTAATCGTATCTGCGAAGCAGGATGCTACCAATGCCTGCTGTCCTATTTTAATCAGCCCGACCACGAAAACATCAACCGCCGCAATGATGATGCGCTCAAGGTGCTGGTGGCGCTAGCCAATGCCGAAGTCAAACCCAGACAACACCAATCGCCCGTATCTCCAAGCGTGCCAATCGATGATCGCTTCAACCAATGGCGGCAAGCCTTGGCCGCCGCAGACCTGCGTCAACCAGATGCCGTGCAAGTGTCCGTCAATCAGGGAGCTGTGGTAGCCGCAGGCCAATACAAATCGGCCCGCGCTTTGGTGTTCCTTGATGACATTGATGCTGCCACTGCAGCCTTATTGGCCGACAAAGGCTGGCAAGTACTGAACTTCTCCGACCCATCGCAATGGAACGCGCAGTTTGCTGCTCATCCCGATGTGTTCGGCAAATATGAGAGAACACAATGACCCAGCTTGAACACGATTTCATGCCCGGGAACCTGGTTCGTGCCCGTGGGCGCGAATGGGTTGTGCAAAGCGAATCCCGCCGTGAATGGCTGCGCTTGCGCCCGCTCGGTGGCTCGGACGACGATACTATCGCACTTATTCCCGAGCTTGAACTTCAGCCAGTTGAGCCTGCCATCTTCCCATGGCCACAAGCAGAGCAAGCTGGCAACCACGCGGCAGCACTGTTGCTGCGAGATGCCTTGCGCCTAAAGTTGCGTGCTGGCGGCGGCCCGTTTCGCTCGTTCGGAAATATCGCCGTTGAGCCACGTGGCTATCAACTAGTGCCATTGTTGATGGCTCTTCGCCTGACAACGGTGCGCCTGTTGATTGCCGATGACGTCGGTGTAGGTAAAACCATCGAGGCCGGTTTGATTGCCCGTGAGCTAATGGATCGTGGTGAGATTGCCCGCCTGGCGGTGCTGTGTCCGCCGCACTTGGTGGAACAATGGCAAAGCGAGCTGGAAACACGCTTCAATTTGCATGCTATCGCGCTGACCTCAGCATCGGCCGCGCGTATTGAACGCGACATTCCCCATGGCGTCAGTTTGTTCGATCATTACCCCGTGGTGGTAGTGAGCCTGGATTACATTAAGAGCGAGCGCCATCGCGATCACTTTCTAGCGATTGCACCCGAGTGCGTAATTGTTGACGAAGCACACACCTGCGCCAGCAGCGGCGTGGGCAAGCAATTGCGCTTTGAACTGTTGCAGCGCTTGGTGAAAGACGAAGATCGTCACCTGATTATGCTCTCTGCCACACCGCATTCGGGTGACGAAACCGCGTTTTACAATCTTCTGTCATTACTCGATCCGCGCTTTATTGCCTTGCAGAATCGCTCTTCGGCCAGCGACCCTTTACGTCAGGAGTTGGCACGACATTTCGTCCAACGCCGCCGGAAGGATATCGCCGAATGGCAAATGGAGACCTGCGATGGCCGTGGCTTTCCGCGTCGCATGAAGACCGAAGTCACTTACCAACTCAGTGGGGATTGGGGCGCGTTTTTTGATTCGGTTCAGGACTATTGCCGCGAGTTGGCCGAAACTATCGAGCAGCAGGGTGAAGGCCGTGGCCGACTGATCTGGTATGCCACGCTCGCGTTGTTGCGTTGCGTCGCTTCATCACCCGCCGCCGCTGTCAAAGCACTGACCACCCGGCTGGAGGGTAGTGTCGAAGTGGAGAACCTGTTAACCGACGAGCGCCTGCATGATGGAAAGGCCGATAACCTCGACAGCAGCGACCTGGAACCGCCCGCGCAGCTGGAAGAGGCAAGCCGCTTGCAAGGCTTGATCCAAGAGGCCGAACGTCTCTCCGGGAAGGCAGGTGACCCTAAGTTGGCCGCGCTCATCCGGCATGTCGAGGAACTGGTGAAGGACGGCTACCACACCGTGGTGTTCTGCCGTTATATAGCCACGGCCCACTACGTAGCGGAACACCTGAGCAAAGCCTTTCCCAAGGCCACGGTCGAGTCCGTCACCGGTGAATACACCCCGGAAGAGCGGCGTGAGCGTGTTGACGCCATGGAAGAAGGCGAACCGCGCATTCTGGTTGCCACGGACTGCTTGTCCGAAGGTATCAATCTTCAGCATCTGTTCACGGCGGTGGTTCACTATGATTTGGCTTGGAACCCCACCCGTCATGAGCAGCGCGAAGGCCGCGTAGATCGTTTTGGCCAGCAGGCTGCAGAGGTGCGCTGCACTATGCTGTGGGGCCAAGACAACCCCGTTGATGGCTTTGTGCTGAACGTGATTCTACGCAAAGGCGAAACCATCCAGAAAGAGCTAGGTGTGCTGGTTCCCATGCCAGAAGACGAAGCTCGCATCAATCAGGCGCTGGTCAAAGCTGCGTTGATGCGCCGGTCAGATGCGTCAGTACCCTACACCCCAGACATGTTTGCAGAGGCCAATGTAGAACTGCAGCCACTCCAAGCCCAATGGCAGGACGCACTGGAAAAAGCCAAGGCAAACCGTACTGTATTTGCCCAGCGCCGTATCCGCCCTGATGAGGTGCTACCTGAATGGCTAAAGCAACAAGAAGCGCTCGGTACCCAGGCCGATGTACAACGCTTTGTACACAGCGCCTGCACCCGTCTCAATGCCCCTCTGGAGCCGGCGCGTAAACAGCAGTTTCGCTTTCTGCCACAGCATCTACCCGAAGCGTTGCGCCAGCGCCTGGCCGATGAAGGTATCATCAAACCCCTGCTGCTGAACTTCAACGAACTGCACCGTAGCCACCCCCTCGTCAGTGTGTTGGCTGAATACCTGCTAGAGACCAGTCTTGCCGGTGAATCAGGCATTGCTGCACGCTGCTCCGCGACAGTCACCGATGCTGTGGAGGTGGTTACTACCGTTTACCTGCTGCGTTTGCGCCATCAGTTGGGCTATGTGCGCCGTCGTGAACCGTTCCAGATGATGGCCGAAGAAACTGTGGCTCTGGCCGTAGCTGGTCGCAGCAATCCGCAATGGCTGCAAGGTGAGAGTGTGGCGCGGCTGCTGGAATGTACGCCCACCGGCAACCTACCGGTGGACGCCATGCAGCGCGAAATCCGTACTGCGCTGGACTTTATCGCCGCACATCCGCAGAAACTGCAAGCGCTGGCCGAACAACGCGCCCAAAGCCTGCTGGCCGACCATCAGCGCGTGCGTGAGGCAGCGCGCGATGTTGGCCAGTACAGCGTCAGTGCCTGCCTACCTGTGGATGTAATGGGCGTGTATGTGCTGCTGCCTGATGCACTGTAACGGGCAGTTACCAGAGATAGAAATATGAGAAAGCTGCATAAAACCCAAACCGTGCTCAACCTGCCCACGCTTACGCTGGAGGGCGGCTTGTTTTTGCCGGATCAATTGGAAAAAGCTGCACTCGGCAGCGCCAAGTGGCAAACAGAAGCCGACTACGGCACCCCTAAGGGGCTCAAGCTCCAAGACGACTACAGTCGTGCTTTCCAGATCGCTAATGCCCAGTGGAAGCACTTTACCACCCAGCTCGAACGGGCCGATGTGGATGCAGCAGCCCTCACCCACACGTTTGTACAAGAGCTGTTGCGCGATGTATTCGGTTACCCCGTACAGGCTTGCTCTGGCATCACGCTGGGCGAGCGGCGCTACCCCGTCAGCCTGTTGGCAGGCCATGTGCCGGTGGTGATAGCGCCACACACGCGGGAATTGCATGAGCCCGATGCACGATTTGCCATAGCAGGTTCTGGCGCTCGTAAAAAATCGGCCTTCATGCTGGCGCAAGAACTGCTTAACGCGAGCCCTGACCACTTGTGGGCGATAGTTTGTAACGGCAAACAATTGCGTCTACTGCGCGATGCAGCCACGCTTACGCGTCCAAGCTTCCTTGAGATCGACCTGCAAGACTTGCTCGGTGGTCAGCGTTACGCAGAGTTCGCCAATGTTTGGCGACTACTGCATGCCAGCCGTGCGACCGGCGAACCCGCCGAATACATCTGGGAGCGCTGGCGTGCCGCCGGGCAGGAGGAAGGCACCCGTGTACGCAACGGCCTACGTCTGGGCGTGACCGATGCACTACTGATATTAGGGGAAGGTTTTGTGCAACACCCGGCAAATAATGCCTTGCGCAACGCCTTGCACAACGGCGAGCTCAGCAAGGATGCCTATTTCCAGCAACTGCTGCGCTTGATATACCGGTTGATTTTCCTGTTTAGCGTCGAAGAGCGCGGACTATTGCACGACAAGGATGAAAGCAAAACCGCCCAAGTCGCGCGCCGCGCCTATGCTGAGGGGTATGCCGTTGCTCGCTTGCGCGAGCGGTGCCTCAAACGCCGCGCTCGCAACCGCTTTGATGACCACTGGCAAGCGTTACGCATTGTCTTCAAGGGCTTGAGCGAAGGCGAACCACGTTTGGCATTGCCCGCTCTCGGTGGCTTGTTTGCCGTCGACCAATGCCCGGCGCTGGATGCCGCTAATTTGGATAATGCGCATCTACTCGCCGCCATGCAAAATCTGCGTTGGGCCAGCCACAAGGGCGTACTCGCCCCTGTAGACTACCGCAACATGGGCCCCGAAGAGCTAGGCAGCGTCTACGAAAGCCTGCTCGAACTAGTGCCAGAGATCGACCTGCCCGCGCGTAAATTCGGGTTTGTCGGCTTGACCAGTGAGGGTAGTACTGCCGGTAACGCCCGCAAAATTAGTGGTAGCTACTACACGCCAGACTCGCTGGTTCAGGAGCTGATCGCGTCTGCGCTTGATCCGGTCATTGAGCAGCGTCTGGCCGCGCAGCCCGAATCGCCTATTGAAGCGCTGCTTGCCATCCGTGTGATCGATCCAGCTTGCGGCAGCGGTCACTTTCTGCTCGCGGCCGCTCGCCGTTTGGCCGAAAAGCTCGCCCAGCTGCGCGCCACCGATGGCGAGCAAACCGAACAGGACTTTCGACACGCCCTGCGTGAAGTGGTGAGCCGTTGCATTTTCGGCGTGGATCGTAACCCCATGGCCATTGAGCTGGCCCGCACCGCCTTGTGGCTGGAAGGCTATGAACAGGGAAGGCCGCTGGGCTTTCTCGACCACCACATGCAGGTGGGTGATGCACTGCTGGGGCTCACCGATCTAAAGGTGCTGGAGTTGGGCATTGCCAAAGACGCTTTCAAGCCGCTCTCTGGCGATGACAAGGAAGTGTGCAAGCAACTCGCCAAGACTAACGCCACCGCGCTCAAAGACTTGGATAAGAAGCGCAATGCCAGCGCCTTCGGCCAGCTCGATGTCGCCAGCGCCACTGGCAGTGGTCTGAGCCAATTGCAAGCGCTCGAAGCTCTGCCGGAAAACACCACCCGGCAGATCGCCACCAAGGAGGCCGCCTACCGGGCGTTCCTGGAACAAGCAAAAACCAGCCGCCTGGCGTACGCCGCCGATTTGCTGGTGGGCGCCTATCTGCTACCTAAACTCGCTGCATCGCAAGACGATATTCCCACCAGTGCCACGCTCTACCTCACCTTGCTAGGCGATTCACTGCCAACGCAACAACGGGGCGCATTGGCCGCAGCCCAGGCTGCATGTGTTGAAGCCCGCGTACTGCACTGGCCTTTGGCTTTTCCACAAGTGTTCGCCGTTGGCGGTTTTGATTGTGTATTGGGTAACCCGCCGTGGGAGCGCATCAAGCTGCAGGAAGAAGAATTCTTCGCCACTCGCCACCGTGATGTGGCGCAAGCCAAAAACAAGGCTGAGCGCAGCCAGCGCATCCAGTGGCTAGCCGAAGGCATGCTGGCCAAACACCTATTTTCGCAAATGGAGCATGCCCCGCAAGTATGCGAGGCCGAACAGCGCTTATACGCTGAATTCATCAGTGCCCGCCGCACGGCAGAAGCCGCCAGCGTTTTTGCGCATGTGAAGGGTGGCGATGGCGGGCGTTATCCACTTACCGGCGTGGGCGATGTAAATACTTACGCACTGTTTGCCGAGACCATCAGCCAGATTACCCACGTAGCGGGTCGCGCTGGTTTCCTCGTGCCCACCGGTATTGCCACCGATGACAGTACCAAGGCTTACTTCTCATACCTGACACAAAATGCACTGTTGGTGCGTTTGCAGGCGTTCGAGAATGAGGAATTTATTTTTCCTTCGGTTCACCATTCGTTCCGCTTTTGCATGCTTACCCTCGGCAAGTCGGATCAAGCCGAATTTGTTTTTTTTGCACGTCAGCCAAGTCAGATTCATGACCCACGTCGCCGATTTACTCTTACCCCCGACGAATTCCGGCTAATTAACCCCAACACGCTCACCTGTCCGGTGTTCCGCAGCGAGCGTGATGCATTGCTGACCCAAAAGCTCTACCGTGCAGCCCCGGTGTTGATTGATGACAATCGACCTGACGGCAACCCATGGGGCATCAGCTTTATGCGCATGCTGGACATGGCAAATGACAGCCATCTGTTTTCCGACGCCCCTGGCGAGGGACTACTTCCGTTGTACGAAGCCAAAATGATCAAACAGTATGATCATCGAGCTGGCTCGTACGAATCGCGAGTTGATGACAGAGGTTTTCGGGTTCTTCCTGAAACCCCGATTTATGCATATCAAAACCCTGATTTTTCAGTAGCGCCTTTTTATTATGTTCGGATTGTTGATGTAAAAGAGCGCGTGAACGGTTCTTGGGGGAAAAAGTGGTTTATTGGATTTAAGGATATTACGTCAGCAATCAGTGAACGGACGGTTATATCGACTGTTTTGCCATATTCGGGTGTTGGGCACACGATGCCTGTTATATTTAGCAATTGTAGCGATCAATTAATTTCTGCACTGTTGGCAAATTTAAATACGATGGTCCTCGACTACGTTGCGCGTCAGAAAGTTGGTGGTCTGCATCTTACGTATGGTTATCTGAAGCAGTTTCCGATATTGGCTCCAAAGAGTTATGAGAGTGCTGATTTGAACTTTATAAGTAAGCGAGTATTAGAGCTCACCTATACTGCTCACGACCTCGAACATTGGGCAAAAGACTTGGGCTATGAAGGTCCAACCTTCACATTCGATCTCGAACGCCGCGCCATCCTGCGTGCCGAGTTGGACGCTTACTACGCCAAACTTTATGGTCTCACCCGCGACGAGCTGCGCTACATTCTCGCCCCAGCCGACATCATGGGTGAGGACTACCCCTCGGAAACCTTCCGCGTGCTTAAGAATAGGGAGCAGAAAGAGTTTGGCGAGTACCGCACCAAGCGGTTGGTGCTGGAAGCATGGGATCGACTTGAATCAGGGGAGTTGCACTGATGCTGACGCACCTGAAACTGGAAAATTTCAAGATCTGGCGCAGCACGGGGCCCATCCGCCTTGCACCAATTACTTTGCTTCTCGGCACCAACTCTTCCGGCAAATCTAGCCTCATTCAGAGCCTGCTGCTGATCCGGCAAACGGTAAAGGGCGACGATCCTAATCTGGACCTCAATCTGGGCAATCCCGATGCCGACGATTCGGTCACGCTAGGGCAGTTCAAGGACGTGCTCTGCCATCATGGCGCCGCCAATGAAAGCACTTCCGGAACGCAGGTGGGTATTGAGTTTCGCTGGAGCGAGCATGGTCAGGCAGAGAACTCGAGCCTGTTTTCTGCGCGTTACAAAAAAGGGCCGGCCGGTAGTGCCGAACTGGAGTTTCTGCGTGTGGGGAAAGACGGGCAAGGCTTTAGCGTGCAGCGTCGCAAGCCAGGCATATACCGCCTGAGCTTGGCTACGCAGGCTAAGGCTTTGGGCCAAAGTGCAGATTTTCGGCCGGAGCGTTCATTTGCTTTTTCAGCGGCAGCGCTTAACAAGCTGGGTGTGCAGGCGGACTTGATCAAGCCGATTGGTCCAGCCCTGCTGGATGAGCTTGGCCGCATCATTTACCTAGGCCCGGTACGACGCTTGGCGCAACGCGACTATGTGTGGGCTGGCCGTATGCCTGCACACATCGGCGACGATGGGGCCAAGGCGGTTGATGTCTTGATCGCTAGCGGCGTAGCGCGCCAGTCTGCCCTCAAGCGCAAACAAGCATTGCCTGCCGACGCGCAACTATTCGAGAAAACGATTTATTGGCTGAAAGAGATGAATTTGGCTGATGGTCTTGCCATCCGCACATTGGGCGGTTCTGCACGCTATGAGTTGATAATCGAAAACGAGGGCCAGGCCAGCAACCTCAGAGACGTTGGCGTGGGTGTTTCGCAGGTCATCCCCGTCATCGTCGCGGCCCTGTTTGCTCAGCCTGGCCATATCGTCATAGTCGAAGAGCCAGAAAGCCATTTGCATCCGCTGGCGCAACGCAAGTTGGCCGAGTTGCTGGCACAGGTGAGCAAAGAGAGAAATGTTCAGTTCATCGTCGAGACTCACTCAGAGCATCTATTCCGACGCATGCAAACGCTGATCGCCAAACAGCAGATAACGCCCAAGGACGCGGCGATGTATTTCGTTGAACGGCAGGGTAAATCGGCGCGCATGCGGTCACTGGAGCTGGACGAATTCGGTCGCGTGAAAAACTGGCCAGACGCCTTCTTTGGCGATGCGTTGGGCGAGACCCGTGAGCAAACTGCATTGGCCATTCAGCACGCAAAGGAATTGAGGGCGAGGATTGCCAATGTATCTGGTTGATACCAATGTGATGCTGGCATCGAGCGCAGTGCATGAACTCTCGAATCATGCTGTGCGTGCCATGCCGCAGGAGATTGAGCTGCGCGAAATGATTTACGAGTGGCTTGCTGGCTTTGACCAGTCGGATCGCCGCATTGTTCTCGATGAAGAGGGATTAGTGCGGGATGAGTACGAACGAAACATGCCTTTCAACATGCACGGTCAGGAATACGGCATGCAGGTTTTACAAAATAAGCTGGATAAAAATCTGGTGGAGTATGTGCCCATCAATTCGCTTGAGGCCAACGGTGAGCACATTGCCGTGCTTGAGCATGCCCACGAAGTGTTGGTTACAGATCGAGAAGATCGCAAATGGGTCGCGTGCGCGTTAGCCGCGCAGGTTCTTTTCGACCAGGTACCACCCATTGCTTATGGTGCAGAAACAGACTGGTTCATTGCTGAGGCACAGCTGATGGGTATTGGTCTTCGTTTTCAGCGTCTGTTACCTGATGACTGGTACAACGCGCGAGTAGCCGCCGGATGACTGCCGATTTCTTCCGCTTCCCCCATACCCCGCACATCGCTTGGCTGGGCCAAAGCACTCCACGCGACGACAAGGTTCTGTCATCCAATGAGGTGACGGCAATGCTAGCGGGCGAGGTAATGGTGGAAGAAAAGCTCGATGGCGCGAACCTGGGCCTATCGCTTGCTCCCGACGGGCAACTGCGCGCGCAGAACCGGGGTCAGTATCTAGCAGAACCCCACGCTGGCCAATTTGCTCGTTTGCCAGCTTGGTTGGCCAAGCACAGCGCGACCCTGAGCACCGCAATGACATCGGATTTAATACTGTTTGGGGAATGGTGCGCAGCCCGACACTCACTGGACTATGTGGCGCTGCCGGATTGGTTCCTCTTGTTTGATGTGTATGACCGTGCAGCAGGCCGCTTTTGGAGTACGCCGCGCCGCAATGCACTGGCACGAGTGGCCGGTTTGGTCACGGTGCCGTCGGTGCTTTATGGCAAGATCACTGTTCCCTCCCTGATACAGCTTGTAGCCACCACACCCAGCCGTTATCGGTCAGGTGCGTTGGAAGGGGTGGTGATTCGCCGTGAATCGCCGGACTGGTGTGAAGCTCGCGCCAAGCTGGTCCGGCCCGACTTCACCCAGGCAATCGATACACACTGGCGTAAGCGGGCAATTGAATGGAACCGTATTGATTATTCATCAGGAATTCCAGAATGAACCCGCTGCAACGGACCCTCATCGAAAAAACCGGCAACGACTATGGTTTCGAGCATGTCCTGGTCTCGGACGGGAATGGTGTGACCTTGGCTTCGGCATGCCATCCCACTCGTGTGTTGGTTATCTTGGAGAATGGTGTTTATCAGGTGAGTTTTCAGGCGATGTCTCCAACATTGCTACCGGAATTGCAGCGCAGCTTTCCTCTGGCAGGTGTGGAGTCTGCTAGGTTTATGTTAACCACCGAGGCCGCACTGGCAGCCTTATTGCGCCGCGCGGCCAGCCTCTCCCGAGCGCTGCCCAGTCAGGCCGCTACCGACTACCAACAGGCGGTGGCTGCTGAGCTGGCGGAGTTACCTCCAGGCATTGCCGGCACTGAAGTCGAGCGTTTGGTGCGCCAACGCGTTGGGCAAAATAAGTTTCGTGATGCAATGCTGAACTACTGGGGCGGCGCGTGTGCGGTGACAGGTGTTGCCATCCTTGAGGTGTTGCGTGCCAGTCACGCGAAGCCTTGGGCAGAATGTGTATCGGATGCCGAGCGATTGGATGTATTCAACGGCTTTCTGCTCAGCGCCAATTTGGATGCCTTGTTTGACCGCTTTTTGATCAGCTTTGATGATCAGGGTGTGCTAGTGATCGCGCCTGCATTGGCGGGACTGGATCTGCTACGTCTTGGAGTTGTATCTGGAATGAAGCTGCGTTGGGTCAATTCACTGCACCTACCGTACTTAGCATTGCACCGCACCCGACTGCGGCAATGAGAATTTCCAGGTGTAAGTCGTTTGATCTGAACAGCACGATGTGAAGAATAAAGGAATAGTATGGCCCGTATAGAGAACCACAAATACAGTATCGAGGAAGCCTTCCGGGAGTGCTTCTACATTGTCCCAGACTACCAGCGTGAATATGTCTGGACGGACAAGGAAGTGCACCAGCTTCTTGAAGATATCAACGAGCAGATCGATGCGGGTTCGACGCGGGAATACTTCATCGGAACGGTCCTGGTTTCGCCGACTGATCAGAAAAATCACTACGAGGTGATCGACGGCCAGCAGCGTTTGACCACATTCTTCTTGCTGCTCTGTGCCCTGAAGCATGTGTTTCAGGGTGAGCCTCAGCGACAGACGGTCAGTGGTTTGATCTCTACCAGCTACACCGACAGCGACGGCGAGACGAGAACCAGTTTGAAGCTAGAGCCACGCTACGAAAATGCTGGTGAAGTTATGGCAAAACTGGTGGAGCTCGACACCGACCCGCAGGCTGTCCGTACTGGCATCCAAGCTGCTGGCATCGCCAGTTTTGGCTCGCTGGAAAATCTCATCAATGCATACGGAACGCTCTACCGGTATTTGATGGACAACTATGATGGCGCTATTAAGCTGAAGAAGTATTGGGGGTACCTAGCCAACAACGTGGTGTTTATCCAGATATCGACGGACGTGAGCAGTGCGCTGAAGATTTTCGAGACCATCAACGAACGTGGCGTTGGCCTGAACCCGATGGATTTGCTAAAGAACCTGCTGTTCACGCAGGTTAAACAGACTCAGTTCACTCAACTAAAAGACGAGTGGAAGAAGATCACCAAGCCGCTGGAAAAAGGAAAAGAGAAGCCACTGCGGTTCCTGCGCTATTTCTTGATGGCCAACTATGTCATCAAGAACGACCGTGGCGATGCTGTGGTACGGGAGGATGAGATCTACGACTGGTTCGTGGCCAAGGACAACGCTGCGTTGTGCGACTATGGCAACAAGCCTTTCGAGTTCGTACGCAAAGTTATTCGGAGCGTCGAACACTACCTGGCGTTCGCGAATGGGCTGGGCAACGACGGCAAGCCTAGTCTTATGATGGACAGCCTCAAACGGCTGGCAGGTGGTGCGTTCAGCTTGCACTACGTATTACTGCTGGCGGCGGCTGCCTTGCCAAAGCAGCTGTTCGAGCACTTTATCACTCAGCTAGAAAGTTTCCTGTTCTATTACATCTTCACCAAGACGCCGACCAAGGATCTAGAGCGGAGTTTCTCGTTGTGGGCGGACGAGTTGAGGACGATTGCGGGAGTTGTCGATCCGGCCAAGCAGCGAGTAGCGCTTAACGCGTTCGTAGCTGACCGCTTTGAGAACAATATGGCAGCAAAATCGCAGGAACTGTCCGATGCGCTGAAGCGCTTCTCTATGTACACGATGCAGCAATACCGGACGCGCTATCTGCTGGCTCGGTTGACCCAGCATGTCGACATGGCTTTCAGCGGTATCAAAACACCCGGCAGCCTGGAACCGTACACTAGACTCGAAATAGAGCACATTTTGCCGGGTACTCCAACCGCAGAGCTGCGGGAAAAATGGGCTACGGAAAACCCGAATGCTGTCTATGAGGACTATAAGAACCGGCTGGGCAATTTGGCCCTGCTGGAGAAGCCAATCAATATCGTGGCCGGGAATGACTTCTACACGGCGAAGCAGGCTGAGTACCGCAAGAGCAGCAATTATCTTACGCGAAGTCTGGTCGAGCTTACGAATGTCGGACAGAACACGTCCATCTCCAGGATCAATGAGAAATTGCAGGCGTTCCCCGCATGGGATGTAGCATCGATCGAGGCGCGGCACGGAATGCTCATGGCGTTGGCTCGAGATGTTTGGAAAACGGCTCCTATGGAGGTCTGATTAGGGAGTGCAATCACGGCGTGGAGTCCAAATACACATCGCGCCGATGAGCGCCGATTGCAAATTTGTCGGTGTGCGACTCGCGCAGCAATAAGTCCGAGTGATACTCGAGTAGAAGTCTTCCCAGGCGACAAAAGAAAAGAAAAAAAGCCAAAGCAGACAGAGCTCCCCAAAGGCTCTGTCTGCTTTATGCCGTTGACCTAATTCTGGGAGGCACGTGAGCACCCAGTGAAAGATAAGGCAGGCAATGCCTACTGCGATCAATATCGGCGGGAGCCGCAAGAACACGATTATAGTCAGCGCTGGGGCTGAAGCGCTTACTTACTAGTACGCCGCTGAATGCGAGAAGTGTGTTCAGGAAACTATAAATGCCATGAGAAACTCCTTGAATTAAGGTGATTTTGTTTTCGGTCGGAGTCGTAGTTGCTACTTGGTAGATAAGCATGCCAAGTGTAAGGCGTCCTTATAGATGTCCTCGTTCTGCTAGTGATACGCAGCCTTTATAACCAACTATCACATGATCCAAAATTCGAGTGCCAACCATGTTGAGGGCGTTTTTAAGCGGCGTGGTCAATGTGCGATCGGTCTGGCTGGGTTCTGGGTAGCTGGAGGGATTGTTATGTACCAGGATCACAGCCGCAGCGTTGTGTTCTAGTGCTATCTTAACCACTTCCCGTGGATGCACGCTGGCACTTTCCAGAGTGCCTCTGTAAAGCTCTCTGAAACCGATAACCCGGTGCTCGATATCGAGTAGTAACAAAGCAAAGACTTCGTAATCATGGAATTGCAGCAGCGTTTCTAGGTGGCTGAACACGAGCCTACGCTCGGTCAACGCCCGTCCTTTAGACAGACGATACATCCCGAGTTGTTGAGCCGTCTGCAGGATGTCGGCTTCGGTGATCGGCGATTCCATGACATGGGTATTGGGCGTTTCACCGACTTTGAGCTTGGGATATTTCATGCTGGTATTCCTATCCGAACGCGTAGAAGCACTGGAGGATGGGTGGCACAATTACTAGATGGGCGGGCGGGATTTAATGATTCCGAGCACCCTGCAGGCGAGAGCGCTCGGTAGTGATTTGGCTCGATGGTTCACGCAACGAGTTGTAAGGCTGCATCGAGTGCCTTCTGTTTGATAACTGCGCCTTGACCAAACCATGCCGAATCCATTCGATACTCAGAGCTCCTTGCGCGTCTTTCATGATCCACGTATTCAGTCACGGCGTTCAGCAAGCCCCATGCTGTTCCGCGAGCGGACGCCATATCAGATCCTCGACCTTTACCTTCGTATAGGCTTTGTACCTTCTCCATTGCTCGTTTGTTGGGCAGTACATTGGGAAAGGGGTCATGCGCGCTGGTGTCGCACAGCACCTCCATGAAGAAGCTTATGGCCTCAGTCCACTGAACCTTGCGTTCCGCGAGGGCTCGCATCTGATACATGAATTCGTCCCACTGCGAGACGGCGATACCTAGTTGTTTTTTTACTGCATGCGAATCAAAGCGCGTTCTGTGTGGAACCTTGATTGCGTGGGGGGCTTCGTTCAGTGAGATGGTCAGGGTGTTGTTGCACACCACGCGCACAGTAGTCGGAGTTGCGGTGGTGGCCAGTGTGCCGTCACAGGAGGTGGCTAACAGCAGATAGCCATTGACCTGATCGTTACCTTTCAAGGCAGTACCTTGCCCGGTACGGGCGAGAGCCCAGAACTTGCGACCGCCTTTAAGCACTCCAGCGGTTTCCAGCTCGTAACCGGAGACCTCGGTGAGATCCCGGTAGAACTCCAGCACCTCACGCGGCTGCACCACTTGATAGCGATTAGATACCACCGATAACGGTGCTTTGGTGTCGGAGCGGTACAGCACCTTCTGTTCCGGAAAGGAGTGGATCGAGCCCAGGGTGCCGATAGTGTCTGATTTGAAATGTACTGGGCTGTCCTGGATTTGCCAGTTCATGCCGGCTTCACGTTGCCAGACTTCGAGCGATTGTTTTTGCGTCAGGCGGTTGCCCAGACCATGCCAAGGGGTAGTGCCAACGTAGGCCATTTGTTCGACAAGATGAGCCATGGGAATAATTCCTTTTCATAGACGCACGACGAGACCGCTGAGCGTTCAGCAGGGATCAGTCGGCGTGCGGGATGGTATTGGATAGGGGTAGTGATGGATCAGCTGGGGCCAGCAGTTGCGTTTAGTGGGAGATGTGCAGCTCAAGCGGAATGACGGCTGCTAAATGACAGTCCACAGTTGAGACAACCGTAGTTGTCCAAAACCCGCTCATCGAAGACTTCGCCGAGTTTGGCGCCCGCGATGCAGCCGGTCGCCGCTCCGGCTAATCCGCCGAGAATGACCCCGGCCATACTGCCAGCAACGACACCTGCGGGACCGGCTACGACGCCGATGGCAGCGCCAAGCTCGGCACCGCCCAGAGCGGCTGTGACACCTTGGGCGGTGCCACCGACGGTGCCGATAAGGGCGCCGACTTTCCTGGCGAAATCCTTGGTGATGACAGCGCTGGAGTGACAGCGTGGGCATTGAGTGGTCATGTGCAGGGTTCCTGTCGAGAGTCGCGATGAAGGCATTACACGGGCATAGAGCTCATCAAGCAGGTCGCCTAGGCGATCCGCTTGAATGTTGAGCTGCCGAGTGTTGAGGGATGCTTGATGCACAGAGGTACAGGGTTGTGATGTATGACTGAAACTTTGTTGAATGGGTATTTTGATGAATTTTCAATCTCGGTTATGGCTCGAATTATGCTTGTGAGTGACGCTCTGGAATCTGTTCGGATCTTGCAGGACTGGCTCAGATCGGGTCGGACAAGATGAGGGAAAGACATTTTCTGCTGGTAATTGACATGAGAACTAAGTCGCTTGTCTGAGAACTAACTCTAGGACGGGCCAATGCGCGCACGCATGCACGTGCCTCCACACGCACGCACGCGCGAGGTAAACAGCAGTGGGCCCCCTTCTGGTGTGTTGACGCGTTTCTGTAAAACTTCTACGAAAGCACAGGTAATTTTCTGGGCGAGGGAATCCCTTTAGAGTAGTCCCGTCGCGTACCAACGTAGTCTGGAGCTTACGAAATGGCAGAAATCAGCACTACCCATCCCCGAGTTCTACGCCTCAAGCAGGTGCTCGATCGTGTGGGTTTGTCGCGTTCAACGATTTATGACCGGATGAACCCTGCGTCACCGCGCTACGACGACTCATTCCCCAAACCGATGAAAATTGGTAGTTCAGCGGTAGGCTGGTTGGAATCGAGCATTAACAAGTGGATTGAATCACTGGTTGATAATACTTTGAGAGGGAAGTGAGCTTAGAAGAAAAATTCAGGATA
Source organism: Pseudomonas sp. NPDC088429 (assembly GCF_044753305.1). Taxonomy (NCBI): domain Bacteria; kingdom Pseudomonadati; phylum Pseudomonadota; class Gammaproteobacteria; order Pseudomonadales; family Pseudomonadaceae; genus Pseudomonas; species Pseudomonas sp. NPDC088429. Next base: position 22,247 of record NZ_JBIVMX010000038.1, read on the forward strand.
AGCCCGTCTAGAGGTAAGTTCTTCGCGTACTAACTTAAGAAAATGGTTGGGTTTGTTATGGCTCAATCTAGGCGGTGTGTTGAGTTTTATTTGTGGTATCTCTGGTCTGAAGCTGGTGTGTAGATATTGGTTTATATGTTATTAGGTAATAACTAGAGGATATTGAGTGGTTGTAGTTGTTTGGTGGTGTGTAAGGTGTTGAGTGATCAGTCTGAATGGCAGGTCGTAAGTGTGAGTAAAGTTTTATATTGATTATGGATGTGGTGGGGCTATGAGTTTTAATGAGTTGGAGTTTATCGATGCTTATAAGGAAAAGGCCATTGAGGAATTTTATGATCCAATAAAGGAGGCGGGGTTCTCGTGTTTTAGTGGGGACGGTATGCTGTTTGATTCTGTTAGTAGGATCATGAGGGCTGTAAGCGTGATGGAGAAGGCGACAGGAGATATATTTAGTGTGCCGTCGCTCAAGCATCGAGGTGAGATGGTGTTAAGTAAGGAAGAAAAGAGTATTGTGTTGGCGGTTACAATTAACTATGTTGAGCTTGAAAGAGGAATGGTTCTCTTTAAGGTGAATCCTTATGTTAGTGTCTTTTATGAGTGCTATAGAAAAATAAATCCTACAAGTCCATACATGTTGGAGAAGTCAGAGTTGCCTGAATGTTTTCATGGGCTAAATCGGTTTGTTGATGCGGTGAGAGAGTGTGTTTCTGGCGGGGCATTCAAGCGGGAAATGTCCGCGCATTTGCGGGCAGCTAATAAGAACTATTCGGGTCTGTTGAGTTACATAGATTCTTTGTTTGCGCGTTATTCTAGGCTGTTGGTTTTAAGAGTTGATTTCTCATACGGAAAGGGGAAGCTTGAAGTTGAAGATTATAGCCGGTCGAGTGATAGGTTGGACGCTCTAGGTATTGTTACGAAGCAAATTGTTCAGCATCGAATAGAGCTTATCGACTATCTGAAAAATAAGTGCCCTGATCTGGGGGTGGTGGGATATGTATGGAAACTTGAGTACGGCAGGGAGAAAGGCCATCATTACCACATGATGTTCTTTTTAGATGGGGCGAAGGTGCGGCAGGATATTGTCATTGCAAAGCTGATAGGTGAGTACTGGAATAATGTGATTACTCAGGGGAAGGGCGTTTATTATAACTGCAATGGAAACAAAGCTAGGTACAGGCACTGCGGTGTGGGGATGATTCACTACAGTGAGGCGGAAAAGTTGAGAAGTCTTAAAGAGATGGCGGCAATCTATCTTACGAAAGCGGATCGATATGTAAGTGCTTGCATGCCTGGGAACAATAGAACATTTGGTAAAGGGAACTCGCCAAAGGTGGGCGAGCGAACAGTGGGAAGGCCGCGAGAGTATTAATATCAATCAGTCAAGCTATTAAGAGCTGGAAAATTGGCGATCTTAACGGCAGCGGAAACGATAGGATCATTTTTTATCCAGCGTCTCAATGTCTTTTCGATGCTGGTCAGGGCAGGACGCCTTATGTTGTTTTTCGTTATGTGTTTTTTTATCTCGGGTAATATTGCTTTATATGCGTCTAGCTCTTGGCTCCAGCCTTCTTGCGGAGCTAGTGTATTAAGAAGCTCGCAAGCTTTTTGTTTAATGGCGAAGTAGTGCTCGTTACGAGCAATGCCTCCTTCTGCGGCGACTTCTGAGCGTGTTTTTATTTTTTTCATTGAAGAATCGTTGATCGCCTAGGTAAAGTGTGTATAAGCCGCCGAATAATATTTTTATTGCTGTATTGGCTCCTAAAATTTGGTGGTTTGCTATTGCGAGAGATATGCTCGAATAAGCATTTTTTATATGTTGGAAGGCAGCGATTTTTTCTTTTCCTAAAAATATGGTTAGTTTGTTTTTGAGTTTTTCCTTGTCTTCCTTGCAGTGTGGGCGTGTCTCTATATACTCTTTTAATATTTTATCAAGATTGACTTTGTTTTCGTGTGAGAGAGTTCTGCGAAGCAGCATGTATCGTTTGATTACTAATTCAAGCACCTCATTTGCTGCATTCTCTATGTTGAGACGGATTAAGTGCTTGTATTCGGGATAGTCCTCTAGGCTTGATAGGAAAGGTTTTTCTGTAGAGGTGGATTGTTCGATGATCAGCTCTAGTTGGGATTTAGGGGTTGCAACCCAATTATCGAAATCTAGAGAGATGTTTATGGTGGTGTGATTGGGTGCTTCGATGTCATTAGTTGTTCGTGTGGTGATTTTTATTTTGTTAGTTTGAATCTGCAAGATTTCGTCGTCCTTGAGTGGTCGTTGAGGCAGCTCCTTCGAAGGAGCTGCTTTTCTTTTTAAACTGGATTAGTGGTTCTTACATTATCAACCGTCGGCTTGCAGATAAAGTCAGCCCAATCTTTCATGAGCGCGCGTCGCTTGTCGAGGAAATCGGAGCGAGAGTAAGCTCCCTCAGTTTGGTCGCGTTCGTCATGTGCAAGTGCCATTTCACAAACTTCTCGTGGGTAGTGAGTGCACTCACCCGCCCAGTCACGAAATGAAGAGCGAAAACCGTGTCGAGTGATGTGTTCGTACTCCATGCTGTGCAGACGCGTGCGTATGGCATTTGTATGCATCACTCCTGACTTACCCTGGCCTGGGAACAGATAGGGGCTACCTTCAGTTCGTGGAATGCTTCGCATCAGCTTTATCACCTCCTCGGCCAGCGGGACGACAAATGCCACACGCATTTTCATGCGCTCGTCCGGAAGAGACCAAGTGCAAGCTTCCAAATCAAACTCATCCCAACGAGCGAACCTGACCATGTGGGCGCGTGCACTGGTCATGATCAGCAGTTGAGCGGCCCAAGACGGAGGTGTGGAGTTTGCCCTGAGCTTTATCATCAGCTCCGGCACATCCTGCCAACGCAAAGCTTCAAAGTGCTCACGCTTCCGAGCCTTCTTCTTTTCAGCACGGCTCAACAGATTGTCTAAATGGCCGCGCCAGCGAGCAGGGTTCTCACCTTGTCGTAGATTGCGTGCCTTGGCGGCATCCAGAACCTGCTCAATTTGCCCACGCACCTCGTCAGCGGTTCTGGTCTTGGTGGCCCAGATGGGTTGCAACACCTTAAGCACTTCGGGAGTGCCGATGTCTTCGGCGGACAGCTTGCCTATGTGATCAAACGCATACAGTTCTAGTTTTCGCAGCCAGCCTTTACGCCATTTCTCCGACCACGCCGCGCCGTGAGCATCACGGTATTCCGTTGCGAGCATCTCGAACTTCAACTGCTTGGCTTCGCTTGCACGTTGGGCTTCCCGTTGAGCTGCGCGCTCTATGTCTCTGGCTGCAAGGGGATCAATGCCATCGCTCAATTGGGTGCGTTTGGTGCTGGCATCTTGTCTGGCTTTCTTAAGGCTGACTTCAGGAAAGGAGCCCAAGCCCATCTCTCTGCGGCGGCCTGCCAGTTGGAAGCGAAGTAGCCAGGATTTGCGCCCGGTAGGTTTGACGACCAAGCGAAGCCCGTCACCATCTTCGTAGGTGCCAGGTTCGGTCAGGTTTTCGACTTGTTTCGGATTCAGCTTACCCATTGAATATCCCCTGTCGTCCCTTTTGTCCCCCCCACTTGTCCCCCCACTTCATCGTCGGATGAGGTCAAATGGCGTTGAACGCCATTGGACAGGGATGAGCCTGAAACGCCCGTGATAGCTAAGCTATCGGCAGGATTCTCGGATGGGATAGGATTATTTCGGACAATTAAAAAGCCGGCTTGTGGCCGGCTTCTCGGGGACTGGCTTGGTTCATTTTTGGTAAACCGCGCCAGCCTTCAAAACGTACACCCGGATCTTGCGTCCGGCTGTGGGACTTGGTCAGAGGTTGGTCTGCCGCGTCGGGCGCTATCAGAACCGCAGGGCGGGTCGATGCGCAAATGTGGGGCGAAGGATACTGATTTTTACCGCAGATTCCCAGCCCGAAGTGCGGATTAGAGCTGTCAAAGCATCAGAAATAGCGTTGTGCACTGACGATCATTAGAGAAACGGCACCACCGGCCGACGCTTGCTCAGTGTCGACCACCAGAACACCCAGCCCAGAATATGAATCCGCTGCTCGTCCAGTTGCGCTGCACGGAAGATCTCGTCCGGGTACTCGGCACTGTTGTGGCTACGCAGGCGCAAGCCATTGCCCGGCATGCGATGCAGATACTTGATGCGCAACATCCCGTCGTGTTCGATCGCATAGATCTCGCCATCGACGACCTGAGTCAGTCCTCGATCAATGGCAACGATGGATCCGTCTTCGATTCGCTCGGCCATGCTGTTGCCGATCATGCGTGCACAGATAGCGTCAGAGTGTTTTATTTCAAGTTGATCCAGCTGCGCGCGAAGCAGGCGGATGGATTGATCCGTATCTTCGATGACGTGTGTTTTGCCGGTATCGGTGAGAGGTTTCTCATTGAAAAACACCAGGTCGATGTCGTTGGGATCAATGACCGTATAGACGCCGCGCACAGATTGGGCGTCGAAGGTGTCGCCATTGCTGGCAGGGGCATGGAGGCGCGGCGACTCCTTGTGGCCCTCTCCAGTTTTCAGCCATTCGCTGTTCACGGACAGCAGGCGTGAGACCTCTTCCATGCGATACGCCGGGACGCCCCGGGTGTACCAGTTGTGGACATTTTGGGCTTCCGTGCCCCAGAACTTTGCGAATCCCGTGGTGGAGATGTTCGCTGCTTCCAGGAGTGCCTTGAATCTTGGACCGCTCGTGTTCTTTCTCATAAACACGGAGTCTACGGCCGTGCCAGAGCGGTTTGAATAAACCGGGCGTTCAAAAGCAGGCTGAATTTTACGACGGGATGTAAGACGTTCTTGTGGGAAATTAAACAGGTCACAACAATATCAAGAGAGCGATAAACAGCCTGTTTAAGCGGCTGGCTCACGTCGATAAAAAAACCCCGGATATCCGGGGTTTTCTTCAAGCATCACGCAAGTCGAAGCGTCTTAGCCTTTGTAGGCAGCAACCGACTTGGTGATTGCTTCGCGGGCGGCGTCTGCACCGGCCCAGCCTTCGATCTTGACCCATTTGCCTTTTTCGAGATCTTTGTAGTTCGCGAAGAAGTGCTCGATCTGCTGGATCAGCAGAGGCGGCAGGTCGGTGTATTCCTTAACGTCCACGTACAGCTGGGACAGCTTGTCGTGTGGGACTGCGATGACTTTGGCATCGCCGCCGCCGTCGTCGGTCATGTTCAGGATGCCAACCGGACGTGCACGGATAACCGAGCCTGGCGCAACCGGGTAAGGGGTTACAACCAGCACGTCGAGGGGATCACCGTCGTCAGCCAGGGTGTTCGGGATGTAACCGTAGTTGGCCGGGTAGAACATTGGGGTGGCCATGAAACGGTCAACGAACAGGCAATCGCTGTCTTTGTCGATTTCGTATTTGATCGGCGCGTGGTTGGCCGGAATCTCGATCGCGACGTAGATGTCGTTCGGCAGGTCTTTGCCAGCCGGAATCTTGCTGTAGCTCATTGGGCGTTGCCCCCGTAGTTGACCAAAAACACTTGGCCGGATTGACCAAAAAGTGGCGGCGATTATAGGCATATTCTGCCGTCGACGCCATTCACCGAAAGTCCTCAAGGTCGCGCAGACCTTAGTCGTGAGCCTGATAGACCGGGTCGCTGGCCTGAAGTTGCCGCAACCTGCTCAATGGATCCTGACGATAGAAAAGTCGCAACTGCTCATAGACCTGTGGATAAGTCTCATGGAGCAGATCGGGTGCGCTGAAGAAGTACTCACTGGTGACGGCAAAGAACTCTGCCGGATTCTCAGCCGCGTAAGGATCGATCGCGGTCTCGGCGTCAGGATTACGCTCCAGTTGACCGTCAAGATCATCGTAAGCGGCCTGCATCACCTCGGCCCAGTCGCTGACGCGCATGTCCGCGTGCAGCGGTGGCAGGCCATTGGCATCGCCATTGAGCATGTCGAGTTTGTGCGCCAGTTCGTGGATCACCAGGTTGTAACCTTCCCAGCCACCACTGGCCATCACCCCAGGCCAGGCGAGAATAATCGGCCCCTGCTGCCAGGCTTCGCCGCTGTGTTCGCCATCCCATTCGTGCTCGACGCCACTGGCATCGCGGTGTCGTTGCGGGCTGACAAAGTCATCGGGATAAAGGACGATTTCGTGGAAGCCCTGATACCAGTTCAGATCGCCAAGATTGAGCAGCGGCAATTGCGCCTGAGCGGCAAGCAGCAGGCGTTGTTCCTGATGCAGTTCGACGCCGGGCAGGGCGGTCAGGTGTTTTTCTTCGAGGAACAGGACGCAGGCTTCGCGCAGCCACTGATCTTCGGCAGCAGTAATGCCGTCAAGAAAACTCAAGTGATGGCGCACCCGTTGCCACATGTCGTCGGCAATCGGATGCTTGGCGATGATACGTCGACGCCGCCAGGCGCTTAGCGACCACATCGCTTAGTGCGATTGGGCTTTGGTGCCGCCGAAACGGGCGCGAACCACGCCAAGAATCATCGGTATCAGCGACAACAGAATGATCGCGACCACCAGCAACGACAGGTTCTTCTTGATGAACGGAACGTTGCCGAAGAAATAGCCTAAGGTCACGAGGCCGCCTACCCAGAGGATCGTACCCAGAACACTGAAACCGAAGAAGCGCGGATACGGCATACGCGCAACGCCTGCCACGAACGGAGCGAAGGTACGGATGATCGGCAGAAAGCGAGCCAGCGTTACGGTTTTGCCGCCGTGCTTGTCGTAGAAATCATGGGTCTTTTGCAGATAGTCACGACGAAAGATTTTCGAGTTCGGATTGCTGAACAGCTTCTCGCCGGCCGTTCGTCCGATCACGTAATTGGTACTGTCGCCGAGAATCGCCGCGAGCATCAGCAAACCGCCCAGCAATACTGGATCCATGCCGCCGCCGGCCGCTACAGCGCCGGCGATGAACAGCAGCGAATCGCCCGGCAGGAATGGCATCACCACCAGACCGGTTTCGCAGAAAATCACCAGAAACAGGATGGCGTAGATCCACGGCCCGTAGTTGTTAACCAGCAAATCGAGATAAACGTCGAGATGCAGGATCAGGTCGAGCGGGTTGAAATCCATGGAGGCACCTGTATGGCGGCCCGACTCGGCAGGCCTGTGCGGATAACTTCGTGTAAGCCTACAGCGAGGTGTAGTTTTTCTTACAAGCTGGGAAGCTCGAGATTATACGGCCTGAAACATCAAAAGCGCGTTGGTTTTGTAGCGAGGGATGTCGGTGTGTGAGTAATTGTCAGGGAGTGGATCGCAGCCCCGTAGGAGCTGCCGAAGGCTGCGATCTTTTGACTTCAGAGCTCGTCGCTGATCGGCAACACGTAGTTCTTGAACTCGGTGTCTTCCTTGAACCCAATCGATTCGTAGGTTTTCTGCGCCACTTCGTTGTTGCTGCTGGTGGACACGCGCATGCGCACAGCCTGGGTTTCCTTGGCCATCTTCTTCGCAGTGCGGATCAGGTTGTCGGCGACCAGTTGTCGGCGCGCGTCTTCGGCGACGTAGATGTCGTTGAGGATCCATACGCGCTTCAGTGACAGCGACGAGAAGCTCGGATAGAGCTGACAGAAACCCATGAGCTTCTTGTCGTCATCATCGGCCAGCGCCAGATAAATCACCGATTCCTTGCGGCGCAGGCGTTTTTCGAGGAAGGCGCGGGACGAGTCGGGATAAGGCAGGGAGCCGTAAAACTCGCGGTATTTGACGAACAACGGCGTGAGCAAATCAAGGTGTTCGAGGGTCGCTTGGATAATCCGCATGTCAGGTCTCGTCCTTCAAGTGGCTGTCTTCACGTGCTGTGACGGCGACGGGAAACCCTGGCGGCCGTGCATCGATCCTGCCTCAAACAGGATCAGAAACGCAATGCAGAAACGGTTCAGTTTGGCGGCGGATCCAGTAGGAAGTTTCCTTTCATGTCCTGACCTGCATCCGACTCCAGCGTCTGAACTTGCGCTTCATCCTTCAGATTGACCCCCGACAGCTGCCGCCGGCACGCCTCCCGCATCAGGTACAGCAAGCGATGCGCCGCCATGCCGTAACTCAAGCCCTCCAGCCGTACATTGGAAATGCAGTTGCGATAGGCATCGGTCAGACCGACTTTTGGGTTGTAGGTGAAATACAGCCCCAAGCTGTCCGGCGAACTGAGGCCCGGGCGCTCACCAATCAGCATCACCACCATTTTCGCGCCGAGCAATTGCCCGATTTCATCGCCGATGGCGACGCGGCCCTGTTCCACCAATACCACCGGGGCGATTGACCAGCCATCGCCGCTCATTTGTTCTTCCAGCCGGGTGATAAACGGCAGTGTGTGGCGATGCACTGCCAGTGCCGACAAGCCATCCGCGACGACAATCACCAGATCGACCCCGCCGGGGTGCGCGGCCAAGTAGTCGCGAAGACTTTGCGCCGAGTCATCGCTGAGTTTGCGTCCCAGATCCGGGCGTTGCAGGTAGCTGTTGCGATCCAGCGCCGCACTGTGAAGCAGCAAACTCTCACGCCCTCGTTCACTTAATTGCGCACTGAGCCCCGCGTGATCAAACGGCAAATGCACCGCATCACGCGCCTGAGCGTGAGCAAACTGGAAATCCAGTTGTGCGCTGGTCGGCAGACTGGTGCCGGTGCGGCCAAGGGCAATCCGCGCCGGGGTCAGGCGGCGCAGTTCCAGCCAAGGGTTTTGCGGATCGACGGGCGGTTTATCCATGCGACTCATCCCAGTTGCGCCAGCGCTTGGCGGAAGGCCGGCGGCAGGTTGTTACCGAAGCGAACCTTGCCGTCCGCCTGCGTGAAGATGCCCATGTTGGCCAGCCATTGTTCAAATTCCGGGGCTGGTTTCAGGCCTAGTGTCTGGCGAGCGTAGAGCGCGTCATGAAACGAAGTTGTCTGGTAATTGAGCATGATGTCGTCGGAGCCGGGGATGCCCATGATGAAGTTGATCCCGGCGACACCGAGCAGAGTCAGCAGGGTGTCCATGTCGTCCTGGTCGGCTTCGGCGTGGTTGGTGTAGCAGATGTCGCAACCCATCGGCACGCCGAGGAGCTTGCCGCAGAAGTGGTCTTCGAGGCCGGCGCGGATGATCTGTTTGCCGTTGTAGAGGTATTCCGGACCGATAAATCCTACGACGGTGTTCACCAGAAACGGTTTGAAATGCCGTGCCACGGCATAGGCTCGGGTCTCGCAGGTCTGTTGGTCGACGCCGTGGTGGGCGTTGGCCGACAGGGCGCTGCCTTGGCCGGTTTCGAAATACATCAGATTTTGCCCGAGGGTGCCGCGATTCAGGCTCAGGCCGGCGTCGTAACCTTCCTGCAAAACATTCAGGTTGATACCGAAACTGGCGTTGGCCGCTTCGGTGCCGGCAATCGACTGGAACACCAGATCCAGCGGCACGCCCCGGTTGATCGCCTCGATCGAGGTGGTGACGTGGGTGAGCACGCAGGCTTGAGTCGGAATGTCGTAGCGCTGGATGATCGCATCGAGCATTTCCAGCATCGCGCAAATCGAGGCAATGCTGTCGGTGGCCGGGTTGATGCCGATCATCGCGTCGCCGTTGCCGTAGAGCAGACCGTCGAGAATGCTCGCGGCGATGCCGGAGGGTTCGTCGGTCGGGTGGTTCGGTTGCAGACGCGTAGACAGGCGCCCGCGCAGGCCGAGAGTGCCGCGAAATTTCGTCACCACGCGGATCTTCTGCGCGACCAATACCAAATCCTGCACGCGCATGATTTTCGACACGGCGGCGACCATTTCCGGCGTCAGGCCGGGGGCGAGGTTGCGCAGGCTGGTTTCATCGGCGGCGTCACTGAGCAACCAGTCGCGGAAACCGCCCACGGTAAGGTGGCTGACCACGGCGAAAGCCTGTTTGTCGTGGGTGTCGATGATCAGTCGGGTGACTTCATCGGATTCGTAAGGGATCAGCGCTTCTTGCAGGAAATGCGTGAGCGGGATGTCGGCCAGAGCCATTTGTGCTGCTACGCGTTCGCCATCATTGAGCGCGGCGACACCGGCGAGAAAATCCCCGGAGCGTGCCGGGCTGGCCTTGGCCATGACGTCCTTGAGGCTGTCGAAGCGATAGGTCTGGGCGCCGACGGAATGGGCGAATGCGGCCACGATATCCTCCTGTAATCGATAATCCCCTGTAGGAGCTGCCGCAGGCTGCGATCTTTTGATCTGGCTTTTAAAAGATCAAAAGATCGCAGCCTGCGGCAGCTCCTACAGGGTTCCAGCACAGTGCCTGAATGGGCGCTGTGCACTTTTATATGTCAGCTAGATACCTTCGAGCATAGCGTCTGTCGGTGCATCGGCGCGTTGCTTGGCGGTCAACTGGAAATACAGATAGCCAGCGGCCATAAAGCCAAGGAACACACAGCCGATCAGCGTGTTGAACCACGCCATCGCCACCAGACACACCACCGCCAGAAACAGTGCAATCGCCGGCACCACCGGATAACCCGGCGCGCGGAAGGTGCGTTCCAGGTTCGGCTCGGTTTTGCGCAGTTTGAACAGGCTGAGCATGCTGATGATGTACATCACGATCGCGCCGAACACCGACATGGTGATCATCGCGGCGGTCAAGGTCATGCCTTGCAGATTAACCAAACCATCGCTGTAAATTGCCGCAATGCCGATCACGCCACCGGCCAGAATCGCCCGGTGTGGGGTCTGGAAGCGCGAGAGTTTGGCCAGCCCTTTAGGCAGATAACCGGCGCGGGCGAGGGCGAAAAACTGCCGCGAGTAACCGAGGATGATCCCGTGGAAACTCGCCACCAACCCGAACAGGCCGATCCACACCAGCATGTGCATCCACGTCGAGTTATTGCCAACCACGGCTTTCATCGCCTGCGGCAGCGGATCGTTGATGTTCGACAGCTGACGCCAGTCGCCAACGCCGCCAGCCATGACCATCACGCCGATGGCCAGAAACACCAGGGTCAGAATGCCGCTGACGTAAGCCTTGGGAATCGTCCGTTTCGGGTCTTTGGCCTCTTCGGCGGCCATCGCCGCGCCTTCGATGGCGAGGAAGAACCAGATAGCAAACGGTATCGCCGCGAAGATCCCGGGGATCGAGGCCATGGTGAATTCGTTGGAGCCCGACCAGCCATTCAATACAAAATTACTGAAGCTGAAGCCCGGCGCCACCACGCCCATGAATACTAAAAGCTCGGCAACGGCCAGTACGGTGACCACCAGTTCGAAGGTCGCAGCAATGCTGACGCCGAGTATATTCAAGGTCATGAACACGAAATACGCGCCGACCGCCGCGATCTTCGGATCAAGTTCCGGATATTGCACATTCAGGTAGGCGCCGATGGCCATGGCAATCGCCGGTGGCGCAAAGACAAATTCGATCAGCGTGGCGATGCCGGCGATCAATCCGCCTTTCTCGCCGAACGCACGACGGCTGTAGGCAAACGGCCCGCCTGCGTGTGGGATAGCGGTGGTCAATTCGGTGAAGCTGAAGATGAAGCAGGTGTACATGGTCGCGACCATCAACGCCGTGACCAGAAAACCCAGGGTGCCGGCGGTGCCCCAGCCGTAACTCCAGCCGAAGTACTCGCCGGAAATCACCAGGCCGACAGCAATGCCCCAGAGGTGCAGGGTGCCGAGTGTGGGTTTGAGCTGTGTGGTTGAAGTCATAAGTCCTCGCCGTCTTTTTTATTGTTCGATTTTTTGGACTTTCGGGTGATGCGGTTGAGGTGGATGAGTGCTGTTCACGCAGCGGCAGTTTTGGTGCAGATCCTGAATGATGGGTACGCAAGGGCCGTGCCAGAGCGGCCAGGCATGTTGTGGGTGGTGTTATTGAGGACGCCTTCGCTGGCAAGCCATGCTCCTACAGATCCTGCGTAGCCCTGTAGGAGCAAAGCTTGCTCACGAACGCCGTTACACGATCAAAAGTCGGGCTTAGAAGAAACCCAACGGATTGATGTCGTAGCTCACCAGCAGGTTTTTCGTTTGCTGATAGTGATCGAGCATCATCTTGTGCGTCTCACGCCCCACGCCGGACTTCTTGTACCCGCCAAACGCGGCATGCGCCGGGTACAGGTGGTAGCAGTTGGTCCACACACGACCCGCCTTGATCGCGCGGCCCATGCGGTAGGCGCGGTTGATGTCGCGAGTCCACAGACCGGCACCGAGGCCGAACTCGGTGTCGTTGGCGATCGCCAGCGCTTCGGCTTCGTCCTTGAACGTGGTGATGCTCACCACTGGCCCGAAGATTTCTTCCTGGAACACGCGCATCTTGTTGGTGCCCTTGAGCAGGGTCGGCTGGATGTAATAGCCGGTCGACAGATTGCCCTCGAGTTTTTCCACCTTGCCGCCGGTCAACAGCTCGGCGCCTTCGCCCTTGGCGATTTCCAGGTACGAAAGAATCTTGTCGAATTGTTGCTCGGAGGCCTGCGCGCCGACCATGGTGTCGGTGTCCAGCGGATCGCCACGTTTGATTTGCAGGACTTTTTTCATCACGACGGCCATGAACTCGTCGTAGATCGATTCCTGTACCAGTGCGCGCGATGGGCAGGTGCAGACTTCGCCCTGGTTGAAGAACGCCAACACCAGACCTTCAGCGGCTTTCTCGATGAATGTCGGTTCGGCCTGCATGATGTCTTCGAAGAAGATGTTCGGCGACTTGCCACCGAGTTCCACGGTCGACGGAATGATGTTCTCGGCCGCGCATTTCATGATGTGCGAGCCAACCGGGGTCGAGCCGGTGAAGGCAATCTTGGCGATGCGTTTGCTGGTGGCCAGTGCTTCGCCGGCCTCTTTGCCATAGCCCTGAACAATGTTCAGTACGCCCGGCGGCAGCAGATCGCCGATCAGTTCCAGTAACACGGTGATGCCCAGAGGGGTTTGCTCGGCAGGCTTGAGTACCACGCAGTTACCGGCGGCCAGCGCTGGTGCGAGTTTCCACGCGGCCATCAGGATCGGGAAGTTCCACGGGATGATCTGGCCGACCACGCCCAGCGGTTCATGAATGTGATACGCCACAGTGTTGCCGTCGATTTCGGCAGCGCTGCCTTCTTGGGCGCGCAGGCAGCCAGCGAAGTAGCGGAAATGGTCGGCCGCCAGCGGGATGTCGGCGTTGAGGGTTTCGCGGATGGCTTTGCCGTTGTCCCAGGTTTCGGTGATCGCCAGCAGTTCGAGATTCTGTTCGATGCGGTCGGCAATTTTCAGCAGGATCAGCGAGCGCGCCTGCACGGAAGTGGAACCCCATGCATCGGCTGCGGCGTGAGCGGCGTCCAGTGCCTTGTCGATGTCTTCGGCAGTGGAGCGCGGGAATTCGGCAATCGGTTGGCCATTCACTGGCGAGGTGTTGGTGAAGTACTGACCTTTGACAGGCGCGACGAACTCGCCGCCGATGTAGTTACCGTACTTGCTCTTGAACGAGACTTTGGCGCCTTCAGTACCGGGGTGAGCGTAACGCATGATGATGTTCTCCTTGGCTTTGTACTTATTAGAGAAACGCGCAAGTGCGCTTGCTATAAGCGTAGAGCAAGGGTCGGGCCACTGCCGCGCGGAGCCGTGAAATCAAGGGGTTGGCAGGTTTTTGTCGGACGAGCGGAATGGCGCTGTGACGCTATCGGTACAGGCGGGGTGACAGTTTGTACCGCTTTTGGCACAGCCTGTGACCTTGCAGTCTTGCCAGCATTGCAATGGTGCGTGAGCTGGAGGATGCTCAACCCACAGCAACCCCTGTAGGAGCTGCCGAAGGCTGCGATCTTTTGATTTTGCTTTTTTGCAGATCAAGATCAAAAGATCGCAGCCTGCGGCAGCTCCTACACGGGGAATATGGAGAACAATAAGAAATGCACGACAACCATTTAAGTCGCCATGCCCAGCAGGTTCTCACCGTCAGTCAGGGCAAACCGCACCTGCACGGGCCTGGAGCTGATCCGTCGATTGCCCGGTCGTGGCTGCGCTGTCTTGAGGACTATCACCTCGACCCGGCGCTAAGCATCGCGCCGACCGTGCTTGAACACGGGCGTGTCCTCGAAAGCCGTGAACGTCTGCAACAAGTCCTGCAGATCGCCGGCAATGAAATGAGCAGCCTCCATCAACAGCTTTCGGGCGCAGGCCACGCGGTGTTGCTGACCGACGCGCGCGGGGTGATCCTCAATTGCGTCACCGCACCCGCTGAACGGAAAATTTTCGAACGTGCCGGCCTCTGGCTCGGTGCCGACTGGAGCGAAGCCTGCGAAGGCACCAATGGCATCGGCACCTGCCTGGTCGAGCGTCAGGCGCTGACCATTCATCAGGATGAACACTTTCGCGGACGCCACACCGGCCTGACCTGTTCGGCGAGCCCGGTGTTTGATCCGCATGGCGAACTGCTGGCGGTGCTCGACGTGTCCTCGGCCCGTCACGATGTCTCGCGGCAGAGCCAGTTCCACACCATGGCGCTGGTCAATCTGTCGGCGAAAATGATCGAGAGTTGCTACTTCCTGCGTTGTTTCGATAACCAATGGTTGCTGCGTTTCCACTTGCAGGCCGAGTCGGTCGGGCTGTTCAGCGAAGGTTTGCTGGCGTTTGACGGCGAAGGGCGGATCAGCGCGGTTAATCAGAGTGCGCTGAACCTGCTCGGGCATATTCGCGGCGGGCTATTGGGGAAACCTGTCGAGGCGTTCTTCGATTGTTCGCTGGATGAGTTGCTCGGCCGCGCCAGCGCGAATGCCAGCGCCAGTTGGCCGCTGCGCACCCGTGACGGGCGCCATCTGTTTGCTGTGTTGCGCGGTGAATCGCGTAAACCCGCGCCGATCATGCCGCTGGCAAAAATTATCGAAGCGCCGCGCCTGTCCGGAATCTGTCTGGGTGACGCCGCGCTGCAAGCAGATTTTCGCAAAGCACTGCGCGTGTTCGAGCGGGATGTGCCGCTGCTGATTAATGGCGAAACCGGCTCGGGTAAAGAGGCGTTCGCCAAAGCTGTACATCAAGCCAGTCAGCGCTCGGACAAAGCTTTTGTCGCGCTCAACTGTGCGGCGATTCCTGAAAGTCTGATTGAAAGCGAGCTGTTCGGTTATCGCGGCGGCAGCTTTACCGGCGCAAGAAAGGATGGCATGCGCGGCAAGTTGCAGCAGGCCGATGGCGGCACGTTGTTCCTCGATGAGATTGGCGATATGCCGCTGGCTTTGCAGACGCGTTTGTTGCGGGTGCTGGAGGATCGGCAGGTGGTGCCGATCGGTGGCGAACCGGAATCGGTCAACGTGCGCATCATCAGCGCGACGCACCGCAATCTGTTGGCGCGGGTTGAGGACGGCAGCTTTCGCGAGGATTTGTATTACCGCTTGAACGGGCTGGAAGTGGCGCTGCCGGCGCTGCGTGAACGCAGTGATAAATCGCAGTTGCTGGATTTTCTGCTGGCCGAAGAGGCGGGCGGCGAAACGATCCTGATCGAAGAGCCGGCGCGACAGGCGTTGCTGGCGTTCAACTGGCCGGGGAACGTGCGGCAGTTGCGTAATGTGCTGCGCACGTTGGCGGCGTTGTGTGATGAGGGGCGGATCGGGGTGGACGATTTGCCGGCGATGATTCGGCAGGTGCGCCCACCAGTGGTGGAGTCCGCTCTGTCCGAGCAACCACTTGAAGATGCCGAACGATTGGCGTTGCTCAGTACACTGGAGCGCACGCGCTGGCATATGACCCACACCGCCGAGCAACTCGGCGTGAGTCGCAACACCCTCTACAGAAAGCTGCGCAAACACGGCATCGTCCGAACTGCATAAATCCCCCTGTAGGAGCTGCCGAAGGCTGCGATCTTTTGATCTTGTTATTTTCAAGATCAAAAGATCGCAGCCTCGTTGCACTCGTCAGCTCCTACAGGTGGGGTAGTGATCGTGGTGGTGGGTGATGGTGATCACCTAAAGAGTGCGATTTCCCCCTCCCTACGCTAACCTGCGGCCATGTTTTACGAGGTCGACTATGCACATTCATATTCTGGGTATCTGCGGGACTTTCATGGGCTCGATGGCGGTTCTGGCCAAAGAGCTGGGCCATCACGTGACCGGCTCCGACGCCAACGTCTATCCGCCGATGAGCACGCAGCTTGAAGCCCAAGGCATTCAACTGACGCAAGGTTACGACCCGGCGCAACTCGATCCGGCACCGGATCTGGTGGTTATCGGCAATGCCATGTCGCGCGGCAATCCGGCGGTGGAATATGTGCTGAACAAAGGCCTGCCGTACGTTTCCGGCCCGCAGTGGCTGGCTGATCACGTGCTGCAAGGTCGCTGGGTGCTGGCGGTTGCCGGCACGCATGGCAAAACCACCACCAGCAGCATGCTCGCCTGGGTGCTGGAACACGCCGGCATGAGCCCGGGTTTCCTCATCGGTGGCGTGCCGCAGAATTTCTCGGTATCGGCGCGACTGGGCGGCACGCCGTTCTTCGTGATCGAGGCTGACGAGTACGACAGCGCGTTCTTCGACAAGCGCTCGAAGTTCGTTCACTACCGTCCGCGCACCGCGATCCTCAATAACCTTGAGTTCGATCACGCCGACATCTTCCCGGATCTGCCAGCGATCGAGCGGCAATTCCATCACTTGGTGCGCACCATTCCGAGTGAAGGCCTGGTCATCCATCCGACCACCGAGCCTGCCTTGCAGCGGGTGATCGAAATGGGTTACTGGACGCCGGTGCAGACCACCGGTGCTGGCGGGCAGTGGCAGGTCAAACTGTTGAGCGAAGACGGTTCGGCATTTGAGGTGATGTTTGAAGGCGTGTCGCAAGGCACTGTCGAGTGGGAACTGACCGGCCAGCACAACGTTGCCAACGCCTTGGCGGCTTTGGCAGCGGCGCGGCATGTTGGCGTAGTGCCATCGATGGGCATTGCCGGTTTGAGCGCGTTCAAGAACGTTAAGCGTCGTATGGAGAAAGTCGCCGAAGTGCGCGGCATCACCATTTACGACGACTTCGCTCACCACCCGACGGCCATCGCGACGACCCTCGACGGCTTGCGCAAACGCATCGGCGACGCACCGCTGATCGCGATCATCGAACCGCGCTCCAACTCGATGAAGCTCGGCGCCCACCGTGACGGCTTGCCGGCCAGCGTGGTCGATGCCGATCAGGTGATTTGGTACGCCCCGGCCAACCTCGGCTGGGATCTGGCTGGCACCGCCGCGTTGTGCACCGTGCCGTCGATTGTCAGCGATTCGCTGGAAGGCATCATCGAGCGCGTGAAGAGCCAGGCCCAGCCCGGCACTCACGTAGTGATCATGAGCAACGGCGGCTTCGGCGGCCTGCACGGCAAACTCGCCGAGGCGCTGCAATGAACACTTTTTCGCAGGGCAACGGCCCGGAGCGCATCACGCTGGCGATGACCGGCGCCTCGGGCGCGCAGTACGGTTTGCGCCTGCTCGATTGTCTCGTGCGCGAAGATCGCGAAGTGCACTTTTTGATCTCCAAGGCTGCGCAGTTGGTGATGGCAACCGAGACTGATGTCACGCTGCCGCCGAAACCGCAGATGATGCAGGCGTTCCTCACCGAATACACCGGGGCGGCCGCCGGGCAGATTCGCGTGTACGGCAAGGAAGACTGGATGTCGCCGGTGGCTTCGGGCTCTGGCGCACCGGCAGCGATGGTCGTGGTGCCGTGCTCGACGGGCACGTTGTCGGCGATTGCCACGGGCGCCTGCAACAATTTGATCGAACGGGCTGCTGATGTGACGTTGAAGGAGCGACGCCAGTTGATTCTGGTGCCGCGTGAAGCGCCGTATTCGAGCATTCATCTGGAGCACATGCTCAGGCTGTCGAACATGGGCGTGACCATTTTGCCGGCGTCGCCGGGTTTTTATCACCAGCCGCAGACGATTGATGATTTGATCGATTTCGTTGTGGCGCGGATTCTCAATCTGCTCGGTATTCCGCAGGACATGCTGCCGCGTTGGGGTGAGCATCATTTGAGCAGCGATGAATAAGCTGCTGGTGATCGGGCTTGTGGTGTTGCTGACCGGGTGCGCCACGGCGCGCACCTTGGATGCGGCGAAACCGGGCGCGCCGGTGGTGTACTCCGGGACGCGGCTGGATTTGTACGCGATGAATGGCGGGTGCTGCGCGATGGATCGGTTCGGGGCTGAAGCGCCGAGCTATCCGGGTGTGGATCTGCCGGGGAGTGCGTTGCTGGATACGTTGTTGTTGCCGTTGTCATTGCTGACGGTGATCGGCGTTAGTTTTCAGGCGACTGGCGGATTGTAAACATCAAAAGATCGCAGCCTGCGGCAGCTCCTACAGGGGGTTCGACTTGAACTTGTAGGAGCTGCCGAAGGCTGCGATCTTTTGCTTTATTTGCCTAACTTGCGCAAATCATCCGACTCAATCACCCGAACCCCATCCTGTTCTTCCAGCGCCAATCGCCACATCGCCCGCGCCAGTTGGCACGCCTCAATACCGCGATATTTACCCGGAATCAGCTTCGACAACGGCCCGGCCAACTGCTCGGCCAGACGCGGTTCAGTGCGTTCGCCCAACAACAGCGAAGGCCGGCAAATGGTCAGCTGCGGCCAGTCCTGTGCACGCAAGGCCTGCTCCATTTCGCCTTTGACGCGGTTATAGAACACCGATGACTTCGGATCCGCGCCAATCGCGCTGATCACGATCAGATGCCGCGCGCCCATCTCCCGCGCGCGTTTGGCGAACGCCACGACCATGTCCAGATCAACCGCGCGAAACGCCGCTTCGGAGCCTGCCTGTTTGATCGTCGTACCGAGGCAGCAATAGGCGATATCGACGCGGCCGCTGAGCTGCGGCAGAAACGCCTGTGGATCACCGACCGGGTTTTCCAGGTGCGGATGTTCCGCCAATGGCCGACGCGACGGGGCGAGCACGCGAGAAATCGTTGGCTCGTTGAGCAAACGGTCTAGTAGATGTTCACCGGTCAAACCGGTGGCTCCGGCAAGCAATACGTGCTGAGGCGTCAAGTACATAGTGTCTCTCCCTTGATACTGTTCAGCTTAGTTGCTCTTTGTCGCTCCGTCGTTCAATGCAGCACTTTGCAAAGCTTTTCTTGCTTGTTGTTTGCGCAGCGTTTGCCAGTGCGACAGCACGGTTTTCGGCGCCCAGATCTGCGGCTCCGAGGCTTCGAAATTGTCCGCCAGTTCACGCTCGGCGACGGTGGCCTTGGCCAGTTTGAAGGCTTGCTCCAGGTCATCGGTCTGGTTCAGTGCCTGGGCGAACAGTGCATCGCCGAAGTAGGTGAAATTGGCCTCTTCCGAGCAACCGAAGGACACCCGATCGGCGCGCGAGGCGGTCATGATCAGCGTGCGTTCGTCTTTCAGCGCCGGGATGAAACCGCCGGAGTAGCACGAGGAAATCACGATGATCTTGTCGCGATTTTTCAGCGGCGCCAGCACTGCAGCGAGTTCGTCAGCGGGCAGGTCGGCCAGTTCCATGCGCGGTTGATCGAGCACCAGTTCATGTTCGGCGGTGCCGTGGCTGGTCAGGTAGATAAACAGCAGATCTTCCGGGCCAGTACGTTCAGCGAGGGTTTGCGCAGCGCGGCGCAGGTTCTCGCGGGTGGCCATCGGTCGCTCGGCGAGGTGGTCGCGATGGTTGACCAGACGGATCTGGCCATAAGCACCGAAGCGCGTGCGGAGCATATTGGCGACGAAGTCCGATTCGCGCAGGAACACGCTTTGCTTGCCGTCGCCGCCAAGAGTCAGCGTGTACAACTCGACTGCCGGGGTTGACGCCGGGATGGCGGCCAACGCTTCATTGAGCAAACGGCCCTGAGCGAGCAAACCGAGTTCGAGGGTGTCGGGCAACAACTTGCCATCGGCGTCACGCACGCGCTGGCCGTTGATCCAGGTGCCGCTCATGACGCTGCCATCGGTCAGCACCAACGTGCCGCGCCCTGCGTAGCTGTCGTTGTCGAAACCGCCGATGTAGAAACTGCCATCAGACAGGTTCAAACGGCCCGGCCCGCTGAAACGCCAGTCGCTGAAGGAACCGATGTAATGGCTGCCGTCGGCGCCGATCAGTTCGCCCTTGCCGGTCAGCGCGCCTTCTTTGAACTGGCCGAGCCAGACATCGCCGTCAGCGTTTTCGTAGCGGCCCTTGCCGTGCAATTGATTGTTCTTGAAGCCGCCGACGTAGATGTCGCCGTCAGCGCTGTTGAACGTACCGTTGCCTTCCAGCTGACCGTTGACGAAATGCCCGCTGAACGTGTTGCCGCTGGAGTCGCCGCGCTGGCCTTCGCCGTTGGGTTTGCCGTGGGCGAACTGGCCTTGATAGGAGCTGCCGTCGTCCATTTCCAGACGACCGAGCCCGGAATACTGATCAGCCTTGAATTCGCCACGGTAGGTCATGGCGTTTTCTTTCAGGGTGCCTTCACCGTCGCGTCGGCCCTGTTTGAAGCCGCCGGTGTAGCTGCTGGCGTTGGTGGTCAGGCTGCCCTGACCATCGAACAAGCCTTGCTGAAACTGGCCGCGATAGACCTCGCCATTGCTGCCGTGCCATTCGCCCTGACCATGCCACTGACCTTTGTCGAATTGCCCGGCGTACCAACTGCCATTGGGATAATCGACGCGCCCCTGACCTTGCAGCAAGCCATCGACCAGTTCGCCACGATAGCGTCCGCCGTCCGGCAGGCGCGCATCCGGGGGCAACAGCGATTCGCCGTCGCCGCACGCGGTGAGCATCAGGGTCAAGGCAATGGGTGCGAGGGAAGCGAGTGAGCGCATAGCGGGATCCGGGCAATTAGGCGACCGAGTATGCCGCAGCTATGCGTCGCATATATAGAGACGTGACGCGAAACAGCGTGCGCTGCTTCGCATCCGGAACGCTTAGACGAAGCAGAGCGACAGTGGCTCAGCGATATAGGCCGGTTTGTCCGAGCCTTCTATCTCCAGTGTTGCCGTTGCTTTGAGCAGCCATTGGCCGGGTTTTTTCTCGGTCACTTCGCCCAGATCGACCTTGAGACGAACTTTCGAATTGACCTTCACTGGCTGGATGAAACGCACGCTGTCCAGACCGTAGTTGACGACCATCTTCACGCCTTGCGGCAGGATGAGGATGTCTTCCATCAATTTCGGGATCAGCGACAACGACAGGAAACCGTGGGCAATGGTGCTGCCAAATGGCGTTTGCGCGGCTTTGACCGGGTCGACGTGAATGAACTGAAAATCCCCGGTGGCTTCGGCGAACAGGTTGATGCGCTCCTGATCGATGGTGAGCCATTCGGAACGTCCGAGTTCCTTGCCGACATAATCTTTGAGCTCTGCAACTGGAACGTAGGGCATTGAGACTCTCCTTGGGTTCATCGGTTTTATAGTTTTTCAGGTGGGGGATTTGACCGCCCTGCGAACCACTGTAGATCAACATGGCAATTTGCTGCGGTCAACTGACCATGCTTTTGGCGAATGCCGATCCATAGCGCAGGCGTGCTTATAATGCCGGCGATGAACGGGAGAGAGACGGGGAGAGAAGTCGGATGTTGTTACGTGGCCTGACCATGCTGGTGCTGTTTCAACTGCTCGGCACGGCACTCAATCATTTGCTGTTGGCGGTGCTGCCGGGGCCGATTATCGGCCTGCTGCTGTTGCTGATCTTCCTGATCATTCGCGGTGAAGTCGGCGAACCGCTGAACCTCGCGGCCGGCAGTCTGCTGCGTTATCTGCCGTTGCTGCTGGTGCCGCCAGCGGTGGGGGTGATGGTGTATGCGAGCGACATTGCCGCTGATTTTTGGGCAATCGCCGGTGCGCTGGTGTTGTCGCTGGTCTTGTCGATGGCCTTCGCCGGTGTGCTGATGCAGCGCATGGTCAAGCGTCACGCGCCGCCGTCGGAGGAGTCCTGATGCTCTTCGATTGGCAAGGTGCCTGGGCCTCGGTCATCCATCATCCATTGTTCGGCATCGGCATCACCCTTGGCGCCTATCAACTGGTGCTGGCGGCGTTCGAGAAAACCCGCTGGATCTTTCTGCAACCGGTGCTGGTCTCCATGCTGTTGGTGATCGGCGTATTGCTCGGCTGCGGCCTGACCTACGCCGAGTACCGCAAGAGCACCGAGATCCTCAGCATTCTGCTCGGCCCGGCGACCGTGGCACTGGCGGTGCCGCTGTATCTCAACCTGCGGCGCATTCGCCAATTGTTCTGGCCGATTTTTACTACGCTGGTGATAGGCGGGGTGGTCGCTACGGGCATGGGCGTGCTGTTGGGTTGGTGGTTCGGCGCTGAGCACATGATTCTGATGACCATGGCGCCGAAGTCGGTGACCTCGCCGATCGCCATGCTGGTCGCCGAACAGATCGGCGGCGTCGCGGCGCTGGCGGCGGTGTTTGTGTTGATCACCGGGGTGATCGGCGCGATTTTCGGCCCGGCGCTGTTGACCCGTCTGGGCGTACACAGCCCCGAAGCGCGCGGCATGGCGCTGGGCATGACCGCCCACGCGGTCGGCACCTCGGTGGCGTTGCAGGAAAGTGATGAGTGCGGCGCGTTTGCGGCGCTGGCGATGAGTCTGATGGGCGTGGCCACGGCGGTGTTCCTGCCGTTGGCGGTGTCGATGGTGGTGTAAGGAAATGTCTATGAGTCTGCCGCTTTTCCCGCTGAACACAGTGCTGTTTCCCGGCTGCAACCTCGACTTGCAGATCTTCGAGGCGCGCTATCTCGACATGATCGGCCGCTGCATGAAGCAGGGCGGCGGTTTCGGCGTGGTGTGCATTCTGCAGGGCAGCGAAGTCGGGCTGGCGCCGGAGGGCTATGCGCTGGTCGGTTGCGAGGCGCGCATCACCGATTTCCAGCAGCAGGACAACGGTTTGCTGGGGATTCGCGTGCAGGGCGGGCGGCGTTTCAACGTGTTGCGCACCGAAGTGCAACGCGATCAGTTGATCCTTGCCGACGTCGAATGGCTCGACGATGAACCCGAGCAACCGCTGCAGGACGAGGACGCCGATCTGGTCGCGCTGCTCAAAGCGCTGGCCGAACACCCGATGGTCGAAGCGCTGAACATGGGCACTGACGCGCTCGGTCAGCAGTCGTTGGCCAATCAATTGGCGTATCTGCTGCCGTTCGCCGAAGAAGACAAGATCGATCTGCTGCAACTCGATGATCCGCAGCAGCGACTGGATGCGATCCAGGCGCTGCTTGATGAATTGCAGGGCGAGTTGTTTGCCTGATCCATCGTAAAAGATCGCAGCCTGCGGCAGCTCCTACACGGTTTGATTGCACATGCGCGCGATGTGTCGGGCGTGAAATGAAATCCCATGTAGGAGCTGCCGAAGGCTGCGATCTTTTGATCTTCAATACGCGTAACGCAACATCGTGTTCGGCAAATGCCTAAACACAAACAAACTGAACAACACCAGCAACGCCGGCAGTATCAGCCACCAGACCTTGAACGGCATGGCATTCAGCGGCTCTTTGCGCTGGCTCAACCACAACCCCGCCGCACACACGCACGCCGCGAGCATCGCGCCGGCGAGAATGTCCGTCGGCCAATGCGCCCCCAGATACACCCGCGACAAGGCAATCGACAGAGCCGGAATGCAACCGACAAAGAGCCAGGTCAGGCGCATGCGTGGCGGTTGGCCGCGACCAGCCAACACCGCGAGCACCAGAAACAGCGCGAACGACCCCGACGCGTGGCCGCTCGGCATGCTGTAACTGGTCAGCGGATCACTCAGTACTTCCGGACGCACCCGCGCGAAAAACATCTTGGTGCCGGTATTGAGCATCGCTGTGCAGAGCAACACGCCGCCGGCAAAGATTGCCTGGCGCCATTGCCGGCACAGCAGCAACAGACCGGTGAGCAGGGCGCTGAACATCAGCATGTTGCGGAATTCGCCGATCAGGGTGAACGTCACCGCGATCTCATCGAGCAGCGGCTGGCGGTGTTCCTGCACCAGCGTCATCACGCCTTGGTCGAGCGCCGTCAGGTACGGGTAACCAATGAACAGGCCAATCAGAATCAACAGGCTCATGCTGCTGATCCAGATCGTCGCGCGGCGATGGCGGCGCAGGCTGCTGTTGACGCTGAGGCCGACCATGACCGCAATGCTCGCGGCGACAATCCCGGCCTGTAGCCAGAAACCTTCCGGCAGCGGCAGACGAATCGCCGCGCCAGTGGCCCAGCCTGGCAGCAGATAGGCGACGCTCCAGCCGGCGGCGGCCAGCAGACTGACGGCGGCAAAACGCGGGAACGGCATGTCGCACATGCCGGCGACCATTGGCAGCATTGGTCGCAACGGGCCGATAAAGCGACCGACCAGCAAACTGGCGATGCCATAACGCTGGAAATAGCTTTCTGCGCCGGCCATCCATTCCGGGTGATGGCGCAAGCCCGGCAGACGGCGGATGTTCTGGTGGAAGTGGCGACCGAGGAAATACGAAATCGCATCGCCGAGAATCCCGCCGAGGAAACCCAGCAGTAAGGTTTCGCTCAACGACAGCGCACCGCTGCCGGCCAGTACGGCCACGGCAAACAACAACACCGTGCCGGGCACGATCAATCCGGCAATCGCCAGGCATTCCACGCAGGCAACAATGAACACCGCTGCGGCCAGCCACTGCGGATTGGCCGCCAGCCAACCGGTCACGCTATCGAGCCATGGGCCCATACCAAAAAACTCCAAACCATTGATGATCCCCTGTAGGAGCTGCCGAAGGCTGCGATCTTTGTTTTTAAAAGATCAAAAGATCGCAGCCTTCGGCAGCTCCTACAGGGGTTTGTGTTTACAGCAAAAAATAATCCCGGCCTTCGACCTGACCGCGGCGCAGCGGGTTCCGCGTGCACCATTGCGCATAAGCGCCGTCGACGAAGCGGTACATCAGGTGTTCGTCACGGCCATGGGGGATGCCCAGTCGCGTGGTTTGAATGATCTGCAAGGGCGCCGGGCCGGTGTCTTCGACCAGAATCAGTTCATGATCGAAACGCTTGGCGTCCCACATCGGCACCTTCAACCCCAGCGCCTTGCACAGCAAAGTCTGCCCGGCACAGAGCTTCTGCGACGGTCGCGCACGCCCTTGAGCGTCAGGATTGTTCAATAGCATCTGCGCCAGACTCGCCGGCCCGCTGACTTCATCGACCCACGGATAGGCCGATTTGATCAGTACGGCATTGCCCGGCCCTTGCGCACTGAAGTTCAGCGAATCACCGCCACGGGCGTAATACATATAGATGTGTCCGCCATCCAGAAACAAAGCCTTACGCTTTTCCGTGTAACCGAGCGAGGCATGGCTGCCTTTTTCCGCGCAGTAATAGGCTTCGGTTTCGATGATCCGCGCGCTCAGCCACAGACCGCCAACGCGATGGCGAATGACTTTGCCGAGCAGATCCTTGGCGAGGATCTGTGCGTCACGGTCGAAAAAAGCGTCGGCAAGCCCCGCAGGCTGGCGCTCGGCGCTGGCGCGAACAGTCAGGTTGGACATGGCAAGCGATGTTTATCCGGGCTGATGAGGTCGTGATGATAACAATTCAATGCTTAATTACGGCTGAACGTCGGCAAATTGCAGTCCATTTCGACCATCCGCCTGTCACCGCTGTTAGTCCCGGGACGCGACAGCTATAATCTGCCGCTTTCCTCTTTGCCAAGACCCCAGCAGACCATGACTGAGTCCGTTCTTGACTACATGACCCGATTGGGTCGCGCCGCCCGCGAAGCTTCCCGGGTCATCGGCCGTGCCAGCACCGCGCAGAAAAACCGCGCCCTGCAGGCTGCTGCCAATGCCTTGGACGCCGCTCGCGCCGAGCTTGCTGCAGCCAATGAGCAGGATCTGGCCGCCGGTCGCGCCAATGGTCTGGAACCGGCACTGCTGGAACGTTTGGAACTGACCCCGGCGCGCATCGACGGCATGATCGTCGGTCTGCGTCAGGTGGCTGCGCTGCCGGATCCGGTCGGCGCGATCCGTGACATGAGTTTCCGTCCGTCGGGCATTCAAGTCGGCAAGATGCGCGTGCCGCTGGGCGTGATCGGGATCATCTATGAATCCCGGCCCAACGTGACCATCGATGCCGCCAGTCTGTGCCTGAAGTCCGGGAATGCAACGATTCTGCGTGGTGGCTCCGAAGCGATTCACTCCAATCGCGCAATTGCTGCGTGCATTCAGCGCGGTCTGGCCGAGGCCGAACTGCCCGCCGCCGTGGTGCAAGTGGTCGAAACCACCGACCGTGCCGCCGTTGGCGCGATGATCACCATGCCCGAGTACGTCGACGTGATCGTGCCGCGCGGAGGCCGTGGCCTGATCGAACGCATCAGCCGCGATGCCCGTGTGCCGGTGATCAAGCATCTGGACGGCATCTGCCATGTTTACGTGAGTGCCCACGCCGATCTGGCGAAAGCCCAGCGCATTGCCTTCAACGCCAAGACTTATCGTTACGGTATTTGCGGTGCGATGGAGACGTTGCTGGTCGATCAAACAGTTGCGAAGGATTTCCTGCCGGCGATGGCCGCCCAGTTCCGCGAAAAAGGCATCGAACTGCGTGGTTGCGAGCGTACCCGGGCAATCATCGAAGCGGTCGCGGCCAGCGAAGAAGACTGGAACACTGAATATCTGGCGCCGATTTTGTCGATCCGCGTGGTCGACGGGCTGGGTCAGGCGATTGAACACATCAACCATTACGGCTCGCATCACACCGACTCGATCGTCAGCGAAAACCTCGCCGACACCCGCCGGTTTGTGGCGGAAGTCGACTCGGCGTCGGTGATGATCAACACGCCGACGTGCTTCGCCGATGGATTTGAATACGGATTGGGTGCCGAGATCGGCATTTCTACTGATAAGCTGCACGCCCGCGGCCCGGTGGGCCTCGAAGGACTGACCTGCGAGAAGTACATCGTGGTCGGTGATGGCCAGTTGCGCGGCCAGGCGACGGTCTGAGTTGACCGACCTCGACCTGACCACGGTGCCCGCCGGCAGCGACGTTCGACCTCAACGCATTGGCGTTCTGGGCGGTACGTTCGACCCGGTGCACATCGGCCATTTGCGCGGTGGGCTGGAAGTTGCTGAAGCGCTGGCGCTCGACGAGTTGCGCTTGATGCCGAACGCGCGGCCACCGCATCGCGGCATGCCGCAGGTGTCGGCGCAGGATCGGCTGGCGATGGTTGAATGCGCAGTGGCCGGCGTGCCGCCACTGGTGGTGGACGCCCGTGAGTTACAGCGGGACAAGCCGTCCTGGACTATTGATACCCTGGAGTTGATGCGCGCCGAAATGGCCGCCGAGACCCAGGTTTTTCTGCTTTTGGGCTGGGACGCATTTTGCGGCCTGCCCACTTGGCATCGCTGGGAAGAGTTGCTCCAGCATTGCCACATCCTGGTGCTACAGCGCCCGGACGCCGACAGCGAACCGCCGGATGCCTTGCGCAACCTGCTGGCAGCGCGTTCGGTGAGCGACCCGCTGGCCCTGAAAGGGCCGAGGGGACCGATTGCATTCGTCTGGCAGACACCGCTCGCGGTTTCCGCCACCCAGATCCGTCACCTGCTGGCC